>CAKSAW010000043.1 GCA_934437695.1 uncultured Blautia sp.
ATCCCATATTCCATGGAGATTGCCTCACCTGTGGATACCAGATCCTTTGCGCAGGTTGTGATCTTGTCATAAATCTTTTTGTTCAAAGTCTCAAGATCACTGTCAATACAATCCAGAAGGCTGATTCCCATTGTAATGGTACGCACATCCAGGTTCTCCTGCTCGATCATTTTATTTGTTTCATTTACTTCAAAAATATTGATCATTTTATCTTTCTCCCTTGTATGTTTTCTCAGATTCTGTGCATTACATTGAAGATATCTTCATGCTGGCAGCGGATCACTACGCCGATCTGATTTCCAAGGTCTTCCAGTTCTTTTGCAAGAACTCCATTATCTTTTTCACATTTTGTGGCATCTGTTACCATCATCATGTTGAAGTATCCCTGTACGATGGTCTGGGAGATATCAAGAATATTTACATTGTTGTCTGCAAGATAAGTACAAACCTTTGCAATAATCCCCACTGTGTCGTTTCCTACTACGGTAATGATTGTTTTTTTCATAAGTTCTTTGTCCTTTCTACACTGTAATTACTTCTGATATGCAATCCCTTTTCGCCACCTGTATTCTGAAATCACGGGACTTATAAGGGTTGTCACCTAAGGTTACTTCTGAACAGACGGTTTCATATGCCAGCTCTTCATAATTATTTTCTCTGCTCAAATGTCCGAGAAAAATCCCCTTCATATTATCATGAAGCAATCTGCACAGGAGTCTGCCTGCATTCTCGTTGGAGAGATGGCCTCTGTCTCCCAGGATTCTCTGCTTCAGATAATAGGGATATTTTCCCACCTGCAGCATACGGATATCATGATTTGCTTCCAGAAGAAGCGCATCCAGATTCTGCAGATGACTGATTATGTACTCATTATATTTTCCAAGGTCTGTGGCAATTCCCACTGAATGGTCCCCGCATTCCACACGATATCCCACAGGCTGTGCTGCATCATGGGAAATCGCAAATGGATTTACTGTCAGATCTCCGATCTCAAAGGGTTCATCCTCATGTATTTCATGAAAAATCCCCTCCGGCATCTTTCCAAGATTCATATGGGATAAAGCATCCACAGTTCCTCCTGTTGCATAGATTGGTATCTGATGTTTTCTTGCTATCACACCCAGACCTTTGATATGATCCGAATGTTCATGTGTAATCAAGATACCATCAATATCTTTTCCTGTCAAATCCAGAGAATTTAATCCCTGTTCCACCCGTTTCCCGCTGATGCCCGCATCTACCAGAATATGGGTATTGTCAGAGCCTGCGTAAATACAGTTTCCGCTGCTTCCGCTGGCAATGCTACAAAATCTCATATTTTTTTATTCCTTCCTCAATCTGCTGCCTGGTCTGTGCAAAATCTCCATTGTTTACCACAACATAATCTGCATTTTCCCGAAAAAAGCTCTCCGGTGCCTGGCTGGCAATGATACTGACTGATTTATCTCTGGTATAGCCACGGTTTTCCATCAGTCTCCGGATACGGATTTCTTCATCCGTATGAATATACCATATTGTATCACAGAACTCCTGATAATGATCTTCAAAAAAAAGAGCAGCTTCCACCACACATATCTTCTGTCCCTGCTGCTTTTTCAGCTCCAACTGTTCTGTTATATACTGTCTGACAGCAGGATGGATAATCTGATTTAATTTTTCCAGAAGGTCCGGATGTGAAAATACTACATCCGAAACCTGTCTGCGGTCAATAGTTTTATCATTTTTTATTACCTGTTCTCCAAATAATCCTATCACCGGTTCATAACAGGACTGTCCGGGCTCCATTACCAGATGTCCGATCTCATCTGCTTTTATCACATATGCCTGGTATTTTTCTTCAAGAAAATCAAGCACTGTACTTTTTCCGGCGCCTACTCCGCCGGTAATCCCTATTGTAATCATTTTACTTTGCCTCATACCAGTTATTGCCCTGATGCATATCAACTTCCAGTTCCACAGAAAGCTTTGCAGCACCCTTCATCTCCTCTTCAAGTATAGCAGATACCTGCGGGATTTCCTCTTTGCAGGTTTCTATCAGAAGTTCATCGTGGACCTGCAGGACAAGACGTGATTTCAGATTTTCATCTTTTAAGCGTCTGTAGACACGGTTCATTGCAATCTTAATGATATCTGCCGCTGTTCCCTGGATTGGAGAATTCATAGCCACACGCTCTCCAAAGGATCTCTGCATAAAGTTACTGGATTTCAGTTCCGGTATGGGTCTGCGTCTGCCAAACATGGTTGTCACATACCCCTTCTCTTTTCCTTCTTCTACCAGCCCATCAAGAAATCCCTTGATCCTTGGATAGGATTCAAAATATCTCTCAATATATTCTGCCGCTTCTTTTCGCGTAATACTCAGGTCCTGGCTGAGTCCAAATGAACTGATTCCATAAACAATCCCAAAGTTTACTGCTTTGGCATTTCTTCTCTGCAGATCTGTCACCTCATCAAAAGGAACATGGAATACTTCAGAAGCTGTATGTCTGTGGATATCCTGTGCTTCTTTATATGCCTGGATCAGCTTTTCATCCCCTGACATATGTGCAAGAACACGAAGTTCAATCTGTGAATAGTCTGCATCAAGAAATACATATCCATTCTCCGGCACAAAAACTTTACGGATCAGACGTCCCAGTTCCATTCTCACAGGAATATTCTGAAGATTGGGTTCCGTACTGCTGATCCTTCCTGTAGCAGTGATCGTCTGGTTAAATGTGGAATGGATTCTTCCATCCTCTGCAATCACATTTGCAAGCCCGTCTGCATAGGTTGATTTCAGTTTTGCAAGCTGGCGGTATTCCAGGATATCCTTTACAATGGGGTATTCCGGTGCAAGCTTCTCCAGAATATCTGCTGCTGTGGAATATCCTGTCTTTGTTTTCTTTCCGCCTTTCAGTCCAAGCTTTTCAAACAGGATCACTCCCATCTGTTTCGGGGAATTAATATTAAATTCCTCGCCTGCCTGCTGCCAGATCAGCTTTTCCAGTTCTTCAATACGGATATTCAGCTTCTCTCCATAGCTTTTCAGTTCTTCACCTTTTACGCTGATCCCCCATTTTTCCATGGAATCAAGGGTGAAGATCAATGGAAGTTCTATCTGTGTATAAACCTTCCACATACCTGTTTCCTGCAATGCATCACACATAGATTTTCTGCAGACAAGTGCTGTATACGCCATATAACAAGCCCATGACGTCAGACCTTCAGCGCCTTCTTCCCAGGCTTTTTGAATCGTTTTCTTTCCCATAAGCTCTTCTTTTGAAGGAAGGATCCGTCCATTCAGATATTCCTTTGCCATATCGTCGTAGGTATACACAGATTTCAGCGGATTCAGAAGATATGCAGCCACACCTGCATCAAATACTGCTGCAGGATCATCAAATGAAATATGCTTAAGCAGAGCCTTCACATCCAGGGCGCAGATCATATGTGCCTCCGTGCTATTCTCTTTGTTATTCTCTGAAGCTTTATTAAAAAGATTCTCCAGTTTTCCACAGAGATAGGCTTCTGTGATCATCCCTTCTACAGGAATATAATAAATTTCTTCTTCACTCAGGGCAAGTCCTGCGCCATATACTCTGCCCTCTTCTGCGAGCAAAGAAACACCTGCTGTTTTTTCTGCCTCTGCTTTCTCAAACAATGCCTCACATCCTGCCAGATCTGTACATGTGAAAAACTCCTGTTCCAGTGCATCCTCCTGTACTGTCTCAGAGTCAAAGCGATTGAGCAGATTTTTAAATTCCAGCTGTTTGCAGAGAAGAAAGGCTTCTTTTGTGTACAGATTTCCCAGTTTTGCTTTTTCATAAGAAAACTCAATGGGACTGTCTGTGCAGATCGTAGCCAGTGCTTTACTCATCTGTGCCATATCATAATGCTCTCTCATGGATTCCCTGGCCCTGTTTGGTTTCAGCTCTTCCAGATGTTCATGGGCATTCTCAATGCTTCCATATTCCACAATAAGCTTTGTGGCAGTCTTTTCACCTACTCCCGGAATGCCCGGGATATTATCAGCACTGTCACCCATCAGTGCTTTTAAATCTATGATCTGCAAAGGTGTAACCTGATATTTCTCCATAACCTGCTGTGCATGGTAATCCTCTATTGTAGTTTTACCTCTTACTGTTTTTGGCAGGCGGATCATAATCTTCTCTGTAGCAAGCTGAAGCAGATCACGGTCACCGGAAAGAATGGTAGCATCCATTCCTGCTGCCTCACTTTTCTTAGCCAGAGTTCCAAGGATATCATCAGCCTCATAGCCCTCTTTTGTCACAACGTTCACGCCCATTGCAGCAAGCACCTCCTTGATCAGCGGCACCTGTTCTCTCAGTTCTTCGGGCATGGGCTTACGTGTTCCCTTATACGCCTCAAACATTTTATGGCGGAAAGTCGGCGCTTTCAGGTCAAATGCCACTGTCAGATACTGAGGCTTCTCCTCTTCAAGAGTCCGAAAAAGTATGTTCAGGAAACCATATACAGCCCCTGTATGTTTTCCCTCTGAATTTGTAAGATCCGGCAGGCCATAAAAAGCTCTGTTCAGAATGCTGTGGCCATCGATCAGTAATATTTTTTCACTCATAAAATCCTCCAGTGTCTTATACAATATGAATTGTTTCCATCATTACAAAAACCAGTATTGCCGCAAAAGTAGCAATCAGAAGACATATACTTATTCCCAGCATAATCCAGCTGAATTTCTTCTTACGGATGTATCTTCTTGATTTCCGGATATCCTGTTTCAGCAGATTTTTAAAATCCAGAACCGAATCACTGCTGTTATCAGCAAGCTGCTGTGTTACCTCATGGACAATAAAATAGGTTTCCAGTTCATCATAACAGGAAGAGCAGTTCTGCACATGATCAAGAAACATTTCCAGTTCATTCACAGGAAGTTCATGTTTTATATAACTGCTCACCATTCCTTCTGCAATTCGGCAATCCATTTCCATTTCCTTCTTTCTCCCGCTAAAGCAATTTCGGTTACTGATGTTCACTATTACGAATTATAACCGAACCAAAGTTAATTGGCAAGAAAAAGCAGCAGAAGCCAAAATTTGCTTCTGCTGCCTTCTTTTATACTCATCAGACAGGTTTCCATCGTTTATCAGTTATTTATTTTATTATCTGTATCATTTTCAGCTTCTATACTGTTCTCAGCTTCAGTTTCTACATTTGGAACCTGTGCAGGCGCATTAAGGATCTTCATAAATTCCTCGCCTGTGATTGTCTCATGTTCATACAGATATTTTGCAAGCTCATGAAGCTTTCCTATATTATCCTGAAGGATCTTCAGAGCTTTCTGATGTTCTGTTCTGACCAGTTCCACAACTTTTTTATCCAACAGTGTCTGTGTTTCAAAAGAGCAGCTTAAGCTGGAGTCTCCTCCCAGATACTGATTTGTCACATTTTCCATGGCTACCATATCAAAATCTTCACTCATGCCATATCTGGAGATCATTGCTCTTGCGATCTTTGTCGCCTGCTCAATATCATTGGATGCTCCGGTTGTAATAGAGTGGAAGATCAGTTCCTCTGCAGCACGTCCGCCTGTGAAGGTTGCGATCTTGTTGGCAAGTTCTTCCTTTGTCATCAGATAATGATCTCCATCATCCACCTGCATGGTATATCCAAGTGCTCCGGATGTACGGGGGATGATCGTAATCTTATGGACAGGTGCTGATTCTGTCTGTTTGGCAGCAACCAGTGCATGTCCTATCTCATGATAAGCAACGATCAGTTTTTCTTTATTGGAAAGAACTCTGTTCTTTTTCTGATATCCTGCGATAACTACTTCAATGCTCTCTTCAAAATCCGCCTGAGTGGCAAATTTTCTTCCATCACGCACTGCACGAAGGGCAGCTTCATTGACGATGTTTGCAAGTTCTGCACCGGAAGCTCCTGCAGCAGCCTTTGCAATATCCTCAAAGCGTACAGAATCAGCAATCTTTATTTTCTTTGCATGAACTTTAAGAATCTCTTCACGTCCCTTTAAATCCGGAAGTTCAACAGGAATACGTCTGTCAAAACGTCCAGGACGGAGAAGTGCAGGGTCAAGAGAATCCGGTCTGTTGGTTGCAGCAAGGATCACAACACCCTTGGAACCATCGAAACCATCCATCTCTGTAAGCAGCTGGTTCAGTGTCTGCTCTCTCTCGTCATTGCCTCCTGTAAATCCGGCACCGTCACGCTTCTTACCGATTGTATCGATCTCATCGATGAATACAATACATGGAGCCTTCTCATTGGCCTGTTTAAAGAGGTCTCGCACCTTCGCAGCACCCATACCAACAAACATCTCCACGAACTCAGAACCGGAAATGGAGAAAAACGGTACTTCCGCCTCACCGGCTACTGCTTTTGCAAGAAGAGTTTTACCTGTTCCGGGAGGGCCTACAAGAAGTGCACCTTTCGGCATTGATGCACCGATCTCTCTGTATTTCTGCGGATTATGCAGATAATCTACGATCTCTGTCAGAAGCTCTTTTGCCTCATCCTCCCCTGCTACATCTGAAAATTTGATTCCTGTAGATGACTTTACATATACTTTGGCATTACTCTTGCCAAATGACATTGCCCCGCCGGGACCTCCGCCCATGGAACTCATCATTTTCTTACTGAGCCATCTTCCAAGAAGGATAAAGATAGCGATCGGCAGGATATATCCTGCCAGAAGGCTGATCCAGATAGATGTCTGCTGGGGTGCAGCTGCATCAAATTTCACATTTGCATCATGAAGACGGTCTACAAGATCCGGATCATTTACCTTAACTGTTCGGAAATATCCTTCCTCTCCTTTACTCTCTGCTACATAATAAATATAATCATCCTGAATCTCTACTGCCTTAACATATCCATTCTCTACTCCTGTCAGGAATTCACTGTACTTTGTTGTCTGTACCTTTCGTCCCTCGATTGCAGGAAGCAACAGCACATTCAGAAGAATGATAATAACTGCCGCAATGATATAATATACATAAAGCGGTTTTCTGCCGGGTTTTTTATTATCAAGGTTCATCGGCTTTTCCTCCATTTCGTTATTGTTAGAATGTACCATAACACTTATTCATTTATTTTTCAAGAAAGGTCCCGTAAATTTCATAAACATTTTATAATTCACAAATAAAAAAAGCGAAAACCTTACAAATAAAGGCTTCGCTTACTTTTTAAGTGCCGGCAGTGGGACTTGAACCCACACGTGGTTGCCCACAACAGATTTTGAGTCTGCCTCGTCTGCCATTCCGACATGCCGGCGCTGAAACGAGTATTATAATACCATAATTTTTCTCAAAAAACAAGAGGCTTTTAAAATTTATTTCTTTTATTTTCTTTATTTATTTCCTTTTGCCCGAATTTATAGCAATCCTCGTAAATAATGCATTTAAGAGGATTGCTATAGTTGCCGAAGCCCACTGCGTCAACCTCATCCGGACAAAATTTCCCACAAATCATGAAGCACATCTTGCTGAAAGCATTTTTCAAACGCACTCTGTGATTCTTAATATTTCACAAACCTTGTCTTAGAATACACACCGCTTTCCCTGAGTAATTTCTGGTATCTGTCAGATGATTTCTCAGGGAGTCTCAGCGTTACTGTCTTATTGACTGCAAATGCCTTTTTTCCTATATAGTTCAGGGCTGTTCCGCTGAATCTGATCACTCTGACTGCCGGGCACTGATAAAAAGCTCTGGCATCAATATGTCTGATACTGGCAGGGAGTATAAAGTTTCTCAGCTTTGTACATTGGGCAAATGCATTACTGCCGATCCTTTTTACTCTGGTGTTAAATCTTATATTTCGCAGATTAGGGCACTGAAAAAACGCATATTTCCCAACAGTAGTTACATTACTGCCCAAAATAACATCCGTGATCTCTTTATTCTCTCTGAATGCATTCTTGTCAATAGTTGTCACTTTATATACCTTGTCATTAATCACAACTGTAGCAGGAATCTGTATCACATGATATTCTGCAGCAAGACCTGTAACACTTACTTCTCTTTCATTTAAGATCTTATATCCAAGTCCACCGATCAGATATTTATAGCTGCCGCCCTGCTCAGTTAAGGGAGCAGCATTAAACTGATATCTTACAGGCTGTACAATATCATTTTTCTCCCATATAGCTCCCCTGTATTCTTCTCTCTGGAAGAATACATACATATTGTATGCACGCTCTACCTTTGTATAAATTCCTTTTGCAGAACCAATCTCCCACTTTCTGTTCATATCACTTGCCTGCGGCTTAATGGAAAGACTCCAGTATAAGGGTGTCCATCTGATATCTCCCTCAACAGGATTTATATTCTGCGTTCCTGCACCGATCACCTTAAATTTATAATAAGTATTCGGGTAAAAAACCAATGGCTTCTCAAGTCCTTCAATAATACTGTCATTTGCGCTTACACTTTTGCTATTGTCTGTATCTGCCGGATCAGTCTCTCCTGCAGACCAGAAATAACTCTGTGCATCTGCTTCATCCTGAAATTCTGCTGCACTGACTGTACTGAACATTCCTGCTGCCAGTATACCTGCCAGCATCATAGCTGCTATCTTTTTCATCACTCTCTCCTCCTCTTCCTGTCTCAGAGCGTGTTTAGATCTGCCTACATCTTGTATTTTACTTATTTTTCTCCCAGATGTCTATCTGGATTTTTTTCTGTTTCTGTTGTATTTTTACGTTTAGATCGTATTTGAGAAATCATTTTCACAATCTGTGAGCCACTTTTCATATATGATATAGTCGGCACCCATTTTTCTGAAAATATCTGTCATATCTTTATCCCGGCAGAGCCATATGGATATACGGAGCCCATTCTGATGGGCATTGCTGATATCATTCATGCTGATATTTTTATATTCCGAACATATGTCAAGATTATACTTCTTACAATGCTGTATCATAGAAGCAGTCATACGTACAGTGCGGATCCACTGAAGTCTGCCGCCAAATCCCAGCTCCCGCAGTTTACTCAGTGTCTCTATACGGAAACAGATGACCACCGGATCTTTCTTAGACTGAGACAGAAGTTTCATAAACGAGGCCATTCCTTCTTCTGTACGTATTGACTTTATTTCAAGTACCGGTGTCATGGAATACCTGTTACAGCAGGCAATATATTCTTCAAGCGAAGGGATAAGGTTATCAGGATACTGTGAGGCATTGCTGCCATTTATGATCGGATACTGCCTGATCTCATCATAAGTCATCTCTGAAATAAGTCTGTCTTCACCACACATACGCTGCAGAGAATCATCATGGGAAACAACCAGTACTCCATCACCTGTTTCCCTTACATCAGTTTCCACAAACTCCGCCCCGCTGCGTCCTGCTGCCTCAAAAGCAGGCATGGAATTCTCAGGAGCCGCTGTCTGATCCCCTCTGTGTAAAATATAGCGTGTGACACCATCCAGCGGTTTCTGAAAATCTTTTATGATCTCAGGTGTTGGCGTAACTTCCGGCGTTGGTGTAGTTTCAGGTGTCGGCGTGACTTCCGGTGTCACAGATGGTTCAGGTCCGGAATTTTCTGGCTGTGTAGGGATAACGATTACTTCTATC
>CAKSAW010000044.1 GCA_934437695.1 uncultured Blautia sp.
ATGGACCGAATGGAGGAACGTCAGAAGCGTTTTGAAGAAGAGACCAGAAATAACTTTGCAGATATCAGACTGCATTTGGAGAACATAACGGATAGGAATATTTCTATCCTTGCAGAGAATCATCTGAATCTTATCAATAAGATGGATGTGTCGGCTACCTGGATGAACAGGATTATGATTAATGAGGTTAAGATGAATGCTCTGACAGATCAGGTTGCCAGACTTCAGGCGAAATACAGTTAAGCTTCCAATGATGAAAATACGAACGGATAAAAAAGGGAGAACCATTGAGGTTCTCCCTTTAAAAGATTTATTTTATGCGATTTTCTGATAGAATTATTCTCCGAAATATCTCTTAAGCAGACCAGCGAATGCTTTTCCGTGTCTTGCTTCGTCGCGAGCCATTTCATGAACTGTGTCATGGATAGCGTCCAGGTTAGCTGCTTTAGCACGTTTAGCAAGATCTGTCTTTCCAGCTGTAGCGCCGTTCTCAGCTTCTACACGCATCTGAAGGTTTTTCTTTGTGCTGTCTGTTACAACTTCACCTAATAATTCAGCGAATTTAGCAGCATGTTCAGCTTCTTCGTAAGCTGCTTTCTCGTAGTATAAACCGATTTCCGGATATCCTTCTCTGTGAGCAACTCTTGCCATTGCAAGGTACATACCAACTTCAGAGCATTCACCCTGGAAGTTTGCTCTTAAGTCAGCCATGATATCTTCGCTGGATCCCTGAGCAACACCTACAACATGTTCAGAAGCCCATGACATTTCGCCTTCCTGTTTCACGAATTTGTCAGCTGGTGCCTTACATACAGGACAGACTTCCGGAGCGTTCTCGCCTTCAAAAACATAACCACATACACTGCATACCCATTTTGCCATAATTAAAATCTCCTTTTCTGTAAATAATTTTATTGTTCGGATGCCTGGGAAATCAAATCCACGGCATCTGTTGTTCATTTGTTTGCTGTTACTGACATATCACATATATGAAATGCGATATAGAAAACTTTTAATAATAGTAATCGTTACTGTTTTCTGTGACTTTAGATTATCATACTTGATGTAAAAAGTCAAGTTTTATTTTATCTCTTTTACTATTTTTTATCATCAGGACTTTTTTTAAACATATTTTCAGTTTCTTTCAGACAATCCTCGCACAATCCGAAAAATCTTGCACTGTAATCGGTGATCTTTCCGCCAAAGTTCTCGCCTGCAAGTTCCATAATGTGATGGATCCCCTCATTCTCCAGGTCCATGATCCGTTCGCATCTGGTACACATGAAGTGGCAGTGTCTCTGAACACGCCCGTCAAAATGATCTGCCCCTGCAAAAGAGGAAAGCTTCTTGATCTCTCCCAGATCGGCAAGCAGAGATAAGTTGCGATATACCGTGCCGAGGCTGATATTTGGATAGATGAGCTTCATATTCTCATATACTACATCAGCAGTAGGATGATCTTTCCTTGTTCTGAGAAATTCTTTGATGGATTCTCTCTGACGGCTGTATTTCAGTGTCGCCATGGTATTCCTCCTTTCTCTGTTTTCAGTAGATTATTCTCAATAATGATAATCATTACTGATATTGTTACTATACAATATTAGACTGATTTTGTCAAGATATAAATATAATTTGTTTTAAAGAACCGAAGATCATCTCAGGTACTGTTATAACTCTTGTAGATTAGGAAGATACAGGCTATAATATTATAGCAATTATTTTCACAGCTTTTTCGGAAGGCATAAAAGGTCGGGAGAGGAAACTATGAACAGAAACGAAGCAGAAAAATATTTATACTGTGCCATGTCTGTGGGCGAGCAGCTGTTGGTCAGCGGCGCAGAAGTAGGCAGGGTGGAAGACACTATCCGACGGATCTGCCTGGCATATGGAGCAGAGCGAGCGGATGTATTTTCTATTACCTCCAGTATTGTTACTACCATATACGGACCGGATTTCGGAGTATGTACCCAGACACGCAGAGTCTCCGGAATGGTCAATAACCTGGACAGGGTAGACCAGCTTAATCAGCTGTCCAGAGAGATATGTCAGGAAAAGCCTTCTTATGAAGAAATAAAGGAGAAACTCACACAGATACAGCACAGACCCCATTATTCTTTCGGGGTACAGCTTGTGATCTATGCACTGGTATCCGGCTCCTTCTCAGTATTTTTTGGTGGAGACTGGAAGGATATGGCAGCTTCAGCTCTTATCGGTGTGCTGTTGAAATTTATTGAAGCTTTTGTAAAAAAAGGCTCTGTGAACTCACTGATCACTGCCCTGATCTGCTCCACAGTAGGTGGTTTCCTGGCGAATATGACTGTAAGGATAGGGCTCGGTGACCATGCGGATCTGATCAGTATCGGAAATATTATGCTCCTTATACCGGGAATTGCCTTTACCAATTCTCTCCGGGATATGTTTTCCGGAGATACGATCACCGGACTGATACGTTTTATGGAATCTATACTGCTGGCACTTGTGATCGCACTGGGATTCACATTTGCAGGATTTATATTGTAACAGGAAGTTAGAGGAACAGGAAATGCGGGAATTTATTCAACTGATGGCAGCTCTCCTTGGTTCACTGGGGTTTGCCATATTATTTAATATCAGAGGGAAAAAAGTAATATTTGCCACTATCGGTGGTTTTCTGTCCTGGGCAGCTTATCTGGCAGCAGCCTGTATAGATGTAAATCCCTATTTCTGTGGATTTATTGCTACAGTACTGACAACCTTATACGCAGAGATCATGGCCCGTGTGCTTAAAACTCCGGTTACCGTATTCCTGGTATCTGCAACCATTCCCCTGATTCCGGGTGCGTCTCTTTATCGTGCCATGAACTGCCTTATGCACAGAAATTATGCCGGATTTTCAAAAGAAGGAATCTATACACTTCTTTTTGCAGCCAGCATGTCTGCAGGGATTACTTTTACTACTGTGGTCTTCCGAATGATCTGGAGGCAGCTTTACAGTGGCCGGAGCATACACATCCGCTGAAAACTGAGGTTTACAATTTTTGCATAAACAGCTATAATACAATGAGAATAATTAATTTTAATATTGATTTCCCTGCTCCATGAGGACTTATATTCTGACCTTGCTGGGGAGGGTTTTTACATTTTAAATGAAGGAGATCCAATCAATGGAAAAACAGAAATATTACATTACTACTGCCATAGCCTACACTTCAGGCAAACCTCATATCGGTAATACTTATGAAGCTGTCTTAGCTGATGCAATCGCACGTTATAAACGTCAGCAGGGATACGATGTATTCTTCCAGACAGGAACTGACGAACATGGCCAGAAGATCGAATTAAAGGCTGAAGAAGCAGGCATCACACCAAAAGAATTCGTAGATAATGTATCCGGTGAAATCAGAAATATCTGGGATCTGATGAACACATCCTATGACAAATTCATCAGAACAACAGATGAAGACCACGAAAAACAGGTTCAGAAAATCTTCAAAAAGATGTATGCAAAAGGAGATATCTACAAAGGACATTATGAAGGAATGTATTGTACACCATGCGAATCCTTCTTTACAGAATCCCAGCTTGTAGACGGTAAATGTCCTGACTGCGGACGTCCATGTGTACCTGCAAAAGAAGAGGCTTATTTCTTCAAAATGAGCAAATATGCAGACAGACTTATTGAGCACATTAAGACTCATCCGGATTTCATCCAGCCGGAATCCCGTAAGAATGAGATGATGAATAACTTCCTTCTCCCGGGCCTTCAGGATCTCTGCGTATCCAGAACATCCTTTAAATGGGGAATCCCGGTAGATTTCGATCCGAAACACGTTGTATATGTATGGCTTGATGCCCTTACAAACTATATCACAGGAATCGGCTATGACTGCGATGGGGAAAGCACAGAACAGTTCAGCAAGCTGTGGCCTGCAGATCTTCACCTTATCGGTAAAGATATCATCCGTTTCCATACAATTTACTGGCCGATTTTCCTGATGTCACTGGATCTTCCTCTTCCGAAACAGGTATTCGGACATCCGTGGCTTCTTCAGGGTGATGGCAAGATGAGTAAGTCCAAAGGAAATGTACTCTACGCAGATGAACTGGTAGATTTCTTTGGTGTAGATGCAGTGCGTTACTTCGTACTTCATGAAATGCCATTCGAGAATGATGGTGTTATCACATGGGAACTGATGGTAGAGCGTCTTAATTCTGAGCTTGCAAATACTCTCGGAAACCTTGTAAACCGTACAATCTCCATGTCCAACAAGTATTTCGGAGGTGTGGTAGAGAACAAGGGCGTAGCTGAGCCTGTAGATGATGACCTTAAGAACTTTATCCTTTCCGTACCTGCAAAGGTAAATGAAAAGATGGATAAACTCCGTGTAGCAGATGCGATGACAGAAGTATTTACAATCTTCAAACGCTGCAACAAATACATTGATGAGACAATGCCATGGGCACTTGCAAAGGATGAGGAGAAGAAAGACCGCCTTGCAACAGTTCTCTACAACCTGGTTGAGGGAATCTGCATTGGTGCAACTCTTCTGAAATCCTTTATGCCGGAAACAACAGAGAGAATCCTTGCTCAGTTAAGTGCAGAGGACAGAACTCTTGAGAATCTTAACACATTTGGTCTGTATCCGTCAGGAAACAAGGTAACTGAGAAACCGGAGATTCTTTTTGCACGTCTTGATCTGAAGGAAGTGCTTGCAAAAGTTGCAGAGCTTCATCCGCCAAAAGCAGAAGAGCCGGAAGAAGAAAAAGAAGATGTGATCGATATTGAAGCGAAACCGGAGATCACATTTGATGATTTCGAAAAACTTCAGTTCCAGGTTGGTAAGATCATCTCCTGTGAGGAAGTAAAGAAATCAAAAAAACTTCTCTGCTCACAGGTACAGATCGGAAGCCAGGTACGTCAGATCGTATCAGGAATTAAAGCACACTACAGTGCAGAAGAAATGGTCGGCAAAAAAGTAATGGTAGTGACTAACCTGAAACCTGCCAAACTTGCAGGAATCCTCAGTGAAGGAATGATCCTCTGTGCAGAAGATGCAGAGGGAAATCTGTCACTTATGGTACCGGAAAAAGAGATGCCTGCAGGAGCAGAAATCTGCTGATTTCTGCATTGCAAAGAGTATTACCGGGTAAGTAACAAGTTGTAATAAATTTGTAGAAAATTTACGAATATTAGCTTGACAAATGCACTCTCAAAAGATATATTAATAATTAGATAAAGGGGAGTGACTGACTCATGATTATTCATGATGTCGTCAATTTCGGTGGGTAAAGACTCCAACCGTATCGTGATGAAATGACGAGGCTTTTATTGTATGTTCCCGTACAATAAGAGCCTCGTTTTTTATAAAAACTTAAGCAGGGGGATTTGGATCATGTCAGAGGGTTTTAATCATTTTGATGAAAATGGAAATGCTGTTATGGTAGACGTTTCCGGGAAAAATATTACCAGCAGAACTGCAGTTGCCACAGGTGAGATTCATGTGGGAGAGGCTATTATGGCGGCTGTGAAGGATGGTTCTGTGAAAAAGGGAGATGTACTTGGCGTGGCGCGTGTAGCAGGTATCATGGGAGTTAAGAGGACGTCTGAACTGATTCCCATGTGTCATCCTTTGCCTATCCAGAAATGTTCTGTGGATTATGAACTGGATGAGGAAAAAGGGATTATCCGTGCATTCTGCACAGTAAAGACAGAAGGAAAAACAGGCGTGGAGATGGAAGCGCTGACAGGCGTGCAGGTGACACTTCTTACTATTTATGATATGTGCAAAGCCATCGATAAGCATATGGTGATGTCAAATGTCCATCTGGTTGAAAAGACCGGAGGAAAAAGCGGGGATTTTCATTTTTGATCAAAGCAGACAGTGAGTGTGGATTTTTATCTGAAAAAATTTGTTGGTTGAGACAAAGGAAATATGGAGGTTTTTATAAGATGAAGAGAGTAGCGATCATTACATCAAGTGACACAGGATATCGTGGAGAGAGAGAGGATCTGAGCGGTCCGGCGATCCGTGAGATCGCAGAAAAGAATGGATATGAAGTAGTATCTGTGGATATCCTGCCGGATGACAGAGAGATGTTATCAAAGAGAATGGCAGAGATTGCAGACAATGGTGCTGCAGAATTGATCCTTACTACAGGTGGGACCGGTTTTTCCCCAAGAGATATTATGCCGGAGGCAACAGAGGATATTATTGACAGACGCGTGCCTGGGATTCCGGAAGCAATGCGTGCGTACAGTATGACGATCACAAAACGGGCTATGCTCAGCCGTGCTACAGCAGGTATCCGCAAAAAAACACTGATCATAAACCTGCCAGGAAGCCCAAAGGCTGTAAAAGAGAGCCTGGAGTATATTATTGATGCACTGGGACATGGCATTGAGATTATGACAGGGGAAGCAGGAAACTGTGCAAGATAGCAGGGACTGTTAATGTAATAAAAAAGAAGACAGTGGTTATACGAGGAGAATGAAAATGATTATTGATACACATGCACACTACGATGATGAGGCCTTTGATGCAGACAGGGAAGTGCTTCTTGGATCCATGCATAACGGCGGAATCGAGAAGATTGTGAATGTCTGCGCATCCATAGGTGGATTTCAGGATACTGTGGACCTGATGGAGAAATATCCTTTTGTATATGGAGCAGTTGGAATCCATCCGGATGATGCGGACAAGATGACTCAGGAGACGCTGGATGAGATCCGTAAGCTTTCCCATATGGAGAAAATGGTGGCAATCGGTGAGATCGGGCTGGATTATTACTGGCATAAGGAAGAAGAGGAGCATCAGATCCAGCAGAAGATGTTTTGCGCTCAGCTTGATATTGCCAGAGAAGAGAAACTTCCGTTTATGGTCCACAGCAGAGATGCAGCGGAGGACACACTTAATATTGTCAGAGAATATATGCAGGGTGGTATGTATGGAGGTATTATCCATTGCTTTTCGTACAGCAGGGAAATTGCAGCAGAGTATCTGAAGATGGGACTGTATCTGGGAATTGGCGGAGTTGTCACATTTAAAAATGCAAAGAAGCTTAAAGAGACCGTTCAGTATGCACCACTGTCCCAGCTTGTGCTGGAAACAGACTGCCCATATATGTCTCCGGAGCCAAACAGAGGTAAGAGAAATTCCTCTCTGAATCTGCCTTACGTAGCACAGGCGATCGCAGAACTGAAGGGAATTACAGCAGAAGAGGTCATTGATGTGACCAGACAGAATGCAGAGAAACTGCTGGGAGTTTAACCGGATCAGGTAGCGAAGCGGATTGTGAATATCTGCGTAACCAAAAAAAGATGCCGACTAATTACAGTCAGCATCTTTTTGCTATATACAAATCGGGAATTCATCAATAATCACTGTCATATTCGTTTGAAGAATCATCGGAACTTTCATCCAAAGAGCTGTCAGAACTGTCGGAAGAGTCTTCGGTTCCGTTTGATGTGTTTGCCAGATATTCCCAGGAGTGGATGGATTCCGTATCTTCCACTACATTTCCGGTAGTTTTGTCAATCATGTTGCCTTCCCAGTCAAACTTGACGTTCAGCAGGTTTGTATTTGTGGAAGGTTTCACATTCATGGACATGATCTCTTTGAATTTGGACTTCAGGTTATCCAGAGTAAATTCATCTCCGATCAGATTACGGACACTGTGGGAAGAAGCAAGTTCCTCTGTGTAATCCTCCAGCATATATGGTCCGTATTCACCGGAATCATGATTATAATGCATAACCATGGGTTTTACTTCCGGAGAGAGAATCTGAATGGTTGATTTGCCGTTCAGAGTGGATTTCTGGATAGTGAAGCTTGCCATTCCTTCCAGAAGCTCCGGGAGCTCCTGCTGGGTGGAAACGAAGTTTCCGAGGGAGTAGAATATGGTGGTATTGTGTCCCTGGTCATCAGAAAGCTGTCCGTAAGGCTGAAGCACATGAGGGTGGCCGCCGATGATTACATCCACACCCTGCTGCATCAGAAATGCAGCCCATTGTTTCTCATATTCATTAGGCATTGTTTCATCTTCTGTTCCCCAGTGTGCGACGAAGATAATACAGTCACTGATTTCTTTGGCTTTCTGGATCATTGTGGTAATCTTGTCCTTGTCAAAGATATCGATCATGTACTCATATCCCTCGCCTGCACCGGAATTATTGGTACCGTATGTATAATCAAGGAAAGCAATCTTAATACCATTGACTTCCTTTACTTTGACAGTGTCTGCATCTTCCTGTGTGGAATGGATGCCAAGTACAGGAATATCCGGATAATTGGTGCTCCAGAAATCCAGAGTGCTCTTAAGATAGTCATATCCGTAATCATCAACATGATTTGTGGCAGATTCCACTACATCAAAGCCGGCCTTGATAATGGCATCGCCAACTTCCTGAGGTGTGGCAAAGGATGGATAAGTGCTTACAGCATCATGGCTGGGAGCAAAAACAGTTTCCTGATCGATCATAGCGATATCTGCAGCCTGGATCTGATCCAGAACGTGGGTGTAAATATGATCATAATTCCATGTACCGGAATCATTTTCACCGGATTCGTACAGTTTGCTGTGATAGAGATTGTCTCCAACAGCGATCACGCTTGCAGTAGAGATCACAGGTGTTTCGGCTTCTATTTTGGCCTGCTGTTCTTTGAGAGCTGCAGCTTCAGCCGCTTCTTTCTCGGGCTTTTGGATCAGGGTGTAATCCATCTCATGCATTACCAGGACCAATAGGACCAGAGCAATAACAGAGCACAGAAGACTGATCCGCGAATTGATTTTTTCCCGGAAATTAAGAGGTATATTATTTTTTTTCATAGTTCTGTCCTTTTAAAATAATTAGAAAAATTTCCAGACAGGAATTTCAAATAAAAAACTGTCTGAAATTCTGTTATCTGTTCATTATAGCAAATTTCAGAGTTCAAAGAAAGAATTAAGAGAGAAATTCTTACAAAACCTTTCAAAAATACTTTGTGGGGCAAAGTATTTTAGTGTATAATATGAGCAGGTAGCGAAGCGGATTTTTTCATAAATAGAAGGAGGGCACCGGATGAACCATTATGAAGCAATCAATGATGTGCTGGTCAATTTATTTAATGAGATTCTGGACCTGGAAGAGAGAGCACTGATTACGGGAGAGTATAAGAATATCTCAGTCAATGATATGCACATTATTGATGCAGTAGGTATCCGGGAACAGAAGAATATGTCAACAGTAGCCAGGGCACTGAATGTAACAGTGGGCACGTTGACCATCGCTGTAAATAATCTTGTAAAAAAAGGCTATATCCAGCGAATGAGAAGCCAGGAAGACAGAAGAGTCGTACTGATCTCTCTGACAGAACAGGGACAGAAGGCATATCATCATCACAAGGATTTTCATGAGAAGATGGTACTGTCTGTGCTGAAAGGACTGAATGCTGAGGAAACAGAAGTGCTGGCTGCAGCGCTGACGAAGCTGCAGACGTTTTTCAGAGCATATCAATAGCAGATAGT
>CAKSAW010000045.1 GCA_934437695.1 uncultured Blautia sp.
GTATCATTGTTTACACTTACAATGATCATCGTATCACTGTTCTGTGCGGCATACTGAGAGCCCTCACCTCTGGTATCAATACCAAACAGTACATAAGTTTTATATCCGGTCATTTTCGGTGCTTCCTGGTTTACGATTATCTTTTCCTTTTCCAGCTCCGGCTGCTCGATCTTATCCAGTCTGGAGGAAATCTGTCCGTATACGTACAGTCCGCCAATAAACAGCAGCAGCACAATGATCTCAAGCACAAACAGTACTTTTTTCTTTTTTCCTGGTTTAGCCATACCTTTTTCCCCTTATCTTAATATGCATTCTTGTTTATAAATCCCTTAAAAAATGTAAGGAATATAATCTTGATGTCCAGTCCGATGCTCCAGTTTTCAATATAATAAAGGTCACATTCTATTCTTTTTCTTATAGAAGTATCTCCGCGGTATCCATTTACCTGAGCCCATCCGGTAAGTCCCGGACGAACCTGATGTTTCACCATATATCTGGGGATTTCTTCTCTGAATTTCTCCACAAAGAAAGGTCTCTCAGGACGTGGTCCCACAAGACTCATGTTACCCTTCAGTATATTAAAAAGCTGCGGAAGCTCATCAATACTGGTGTGACGCATAAACTTTCCGATTGGTGTTACTCTTGGGTCATTCTTTACTGTCCATGCCTTCTTCTCTTCTGATTCCGGCTGTACCTCCATTGAACGGAATTTGTACATCCTGAATGTCTGATTATGAAGTCCAACCCTCTCCTGTTTATAGATCAGTGGTCCCGGTGATGTCAGCTTAATGATCAGACACATCAGCAACATCAGCGGTGAAGTTACTATAATCCCAACAATGGACCCTACAATATCCATTGCACGCTTGACCAGTGCATTAAAGGTATTATTCAACGGTACATAGCGGATATTGATGACCGGAAGTCCCAGTATATCTTCTGTATATGGTTTTGTTGGAATAATTTTATTATAATCCGGAATAAACTTTGTGTGTACTCCGGACTTTTCACACAGTGCTACAATCTCTTCCAGTCGGTAATATTCACTTAAGCCAAGAGTAATCGCTATTTCGTCCAGCCGATTCTCCGGAAGTATCACATTCAGATTGGCAATTCTTCCAAGAACTTTGATTCCTTTGTACTCTGTTCCTGCAGGAATGTTGTCATCCAGTATCCCACGGATCACATATCCCCATTGAGGATTGGCAAGAACACGATCAATGTATTCCTCTGCTGCACGGCTATATCCTACGCAGATCATCTGCTTTTGGTTCAGTCCCTTCTCCCGCATATCCCTGAGAAGAGCAAAAACCAGCATTCGTACACACCACTGAAGCACAATATTGATCAGATAAAACATAATATACGTAGAACGTGAGAAATCACTCTCGTCTATCATATAAAATGTAAACATGAGAATAAGGAGTCCCAGGGAGTTGGCCTTTATGATATTAGCCAGTACAAGCCGGCGCCCCTGCATACGCATGGGAGTGTACAATGTAAATGCCTGATACAGCAACAGGTAAACCGGTACAATAAGGATCAGCATCAGCATATACTGCTGAAAGCTTCTCGTCCTGACTGCCGTTGCTGCCATAGGACCAACAAAACGGATCAGCCACGCAAGGAAGTAAGACAGTACCAGTACAATTGCGTCAAGAATCATATGGAGACGACTGAAATTCTTTTCATTGTCCTTTAGCAATCTTTTGTCACCTCATTTTTTTATCGTTTCTATATTATAATAGTTAATTTACAAAAGCAATAAAAATTTGTTTTTTCTTCTTATCATCCTCGGAAACGCCTGAATATATTCACCCACAATTCAATCTGGATCTTTAAATAATTTGGCAGGTTTCCAGATTTGAAGACAACTTTGCGATTTTTTCTGCTGATCTGGAATCCATTCTTAATTCCTGCAATATACTCTCTTCCAAATCCCTTTATTGCAAAAAACAGGAT
The DNA here is from genome assembly GCA_934437695.1 of uncultured Blautia sp. GTDB lineage: Bacteria > Bacillota > Clostridia > Lachnospirales > Lachnospiraceae > Blautia_A. The sequence goes on from CAKSAW010000045.1 coordinate 1,963, forward strand.
CTTTATTCCAAATCCCGCCACAAGAAACGGAAAATTTATGACAATCTGCAGAACCGGCATATTTTTGTATATAAGATACACATTATTTCTTGAAGAGTATCGGATCTTAAACTGATTATATCTGGAACCGCTGGTACCACTGCCCACATGATACACCATTGCATCAGGTACATACCAGTTTTCATATCCATGGATCCTTGCGCGGTACCCTACGTCCATATCCTCCAGATATGCAAAATGCTCCTCATCAAAATATCCTATTTCCTCAAAAATCTGTTTTCTGTAAATAGCAGCACCTGCACAGGAAGCGAATATCTTTTCTTCTTTCTCATAAGTATGAATATCCTTCCCCTTGCCTCTTGCATATGCCCATCCAAGCGCACAGTAATAATTTCCTGCATCATCCAGCCTGTCTCTGTCATGAAACTGGATCATCCTGGCTGCGCAGGAAAATGCTTTCGGATGCCTTTTGACAGCGGATGTCATTTCTTCTATAAAATTTCCTGTCACCTCAATATCATTATTCAAAAGCAGTACATAAGGTGAACAGGATGCTTTAATGCCTTCATTGACTGCTTTACAGAATCCAAAATTCTCCGGCAATTCTATCAGGCGGACCCATGGATATCTGGAAGCAACAAATGCGCAGCTTCCGTCGCTGGATCCGTTATCCACCAGGATTACCTCAAAATTATTTACAGTCTGACACTCCAGACCTGCAAGCACACCATCCAGATATGCCATTCCATTAAAATTGGGAATGATCACTGATACTTCCTGCATGATTTCCTCCCTGTATTCTCTTTCTTCTGTCCTTTTTCTACCTGAACTGTCATTCCCGGAACCGGTCTCAGGGAATAATTCCATTTCGTAAGGGACAGGTTCTTATTGTAATAGGGATCTCCGTTTTTGAGGATATCTATCCAGTGGCATCTCATATACTCAATCTCTGTCTGAAAACGGCGCACCTTCTCTTTACTGTCCTCAGCTCCTCTGGTCTTTGATTCCATGTGATAAAGCTTCGCATATGGATCATATACGATCAGATACCCCTTCTTTCTTGCTTTCAGACACAGATCCACATCATTAAATGCAACAGCCAGTTCTTCTGTAAATCCCCCTGTCTGTTCAAAAACTTCCTTCTTCATCATCAGACATGCAGCAGTAACTGCACTCATATCCTGAAGTAATGATGCCTTATGCAGATAGCCTGTACGGTCTGCAGGCATATCTACAAACATATGTCCTGCAATGCCGCCCATTCCGATCACACAGCCTGCATGCTGGATCGTATTATCCGGATAAATAAGCTTCGCACCAACACCGCCCACTTCCGGACGCTGACATACCCCAAGCATTTCTTCAAGCCAGTCTCTGTTGATAGATTTCACGTCATTGTTCAGGAAAAGCAGATATTCACCCTTTGCATGTGCAGCAGCAAAATTATTGATAGCAGAATAATTGAATTCTTTGCCCCATCTCAGAAGATGGATTCTTGGATTTCCGGAAAGCTCTTTATAATATCTGAATATCTCATCAGTAGTACTGTTATTCTCCACGATTATGATTTCAAAATTCTGATAGGATGTATTCTTCTCAAGCATTTCCAGACAAGTGTGAAGAGTTTCCTTTTCATCTTTGTTTGGAATGATCACAGAAACCAGAGGCTGACCCTGTACCGGATATTTTACTCTGTAAAATCCTAAATCCTGCGTATGGCTTACCACACCCTTCGTACCTGTTCTCTCAAGATGTGCTTCTATTGCTCTTTTCCCTGCTTCAAATGCATACATCTTGCTGGCAGGATTGTCTGCAGTAGATGCCTTATGCGTTCTCCAGTGATAAAGAATTTCCGGAACATGTAAAACTTCCCTGGCATTTTCTGTACAGCGGAAAATGAAATCGTAGTCCTGAGCTCCGTCAAATTCTTTTCTGAAACCACCGATTTTCTCCACAACACTTCTTCGCACAACAAAAAAATGACAGATATAATTGTTGGAACGCAGCAGATCCAGATTAAAGTCCGGCTTTAGATGTGGCTGAAAATGCTCATCCAGTTCTGTTGTAACCTTATCCTCATCTGTATAAAGTGCATCTGCCTGTGGATGATCCTGCAATGCTTTCACGATCTCATACAAAGCATTGGGGGCCAGCAGATCATCATGGTCAAGAAGTCCCATAAATTCGCCTCTTGCCATTGCAAACGCACGGTTTGTATTCTCCGCAATACCAAGGTTTTCTTTCAGATTACAAAATCTCACCCTGGAATCTCCGGCAGAATACTCAGCTAACACTTTCTGCATTTCTTCATTGTCAGGACTTGCATTTGCAATACACAATTCCCATTCCGCATAAGTCTGACTGATCAGTGATTCTATCATCTGTTTCAAAAATTCTGTAGGTGTCTGATAAGCCGGGACCACTATACTGATGAGAGGTGCGCAGGCAAATTTGTGCTTTCTCTGTTCTTCCAGTGTCTGTGCATCAGGAATATATTCCTCATACCACGGACCATACGGCACTTCTTCCGGTTCAAACCGTTCATGCAGCCGAATCCAGAATTCCTTTGGTCCGTAATGCTTCAGATAGCGGAATCCTTTCTGTATGGTATAGGGAGAAAGCTTCTGCAGTATTTTCGTCCACTGGATCTTTCCTCCTGCAGGTTGTTTTTTACTCATATGATAACCTCGATTTTTATTATGATTTTTTATTGTAACATTGTATGATATTTTTTGCAAGGAAGGTAAGAAATGTGTTATACTGTTACTGTTTCATAAATAAGAAGGTATTTACAAGAAGATATTCGTACCAGAATCAAATAAACAGGAGTATTATCATACCATGACGAAAAAGAAAAGAATCACAGCAGCTCTGCTGGCTCTGGGACTTGGTACTGTTTCCATGTTCTCACAGCTTCCGGTATCTGCTGCCGAGGAAACTGCTCAAAATACAGAAGCTGCACAGGTACAGACAGCTGATCCCTCTGTTGTAATCACTAACGGTATAGACGGATGGCCACAGGCTACTGATATTTCATCTGCTGCTGCGATCGTAATGGAAACCTCAACTAACACAGTTCTCTATTCAAAAAACGCAGACCAGCCTCTTTATCCTGCAAGTGCAGTGAAGATCATGACCTGTCTGCTTGCTCTTGAGAACAGCAGTCTGGATGATCAGGTAACCATGACCGCAACCGGCGTTTCAGGTGTTACTGACGGAGGAGCTAATATCGCTTCACAGTTAGATGAAGTTTTCACAATGGAACAATGCTTATATGCTATTATGGTCGCATCTGCCAATGACATCGCACTGCAGGTGGCAGAACATGTGGGTGGTTCTGTAGAAGCTTTCGTGCAGACTATGAATACCCGTGCCCAGGAGCTTGGCTGTACAAATACAGTTTTTACTAATCCTACAGGTCTCCCGGATGAAAATCAGCATATCACAGCACATGACATGGCCCTGATCATGGAGGCTGCCATGGCAAATGACACCTTCCGCATGATTGCAGATACTACATCTTATACACTTCCTGCAACAAATGTTTCCGGCGGTGAACGTGTACTTACAAACAGTTTTACCATGATCAATAATACCAGTGACGGCTACTATGAACCATGTATCGGTGGTAAGGAGGGATACACAGAAGCCTCCGGAAGTACTCTGGTATGTGAAGCCGCCAAAAACAACATGAAGCTTGTATGTATTGTATTAAATGGTGCATCCGGTATTACTGATGATGAGGCGATCGCGCTTCTCAATTATGGATTTGACAATTTCGCTCCTCTCACCATTGCAGATAACGATTTTAATCGTCTTTCCGGTGGCACGGTCATTGCCCCAAACGGTGCGACTGAGGATAATCTGACCACAGAAGATACATCTTCTGACGGACAGATCACACGGCAGTATTACTTTGGTGGAACACCTGTGGGAACTGCAGTCCTGGAAGACACAGAGCAGCAGACAAATGATGCTGCAGTTACAGGCCAGAAGAACATGGAAGCTGCACAGGCATATTCTGCCTCTCATACAACTGCACCATATTATATCATCGGTGCGATCGGAGCAGCATTCCTACTGTTTTTCCTGTTCCTGATGATCAGAGTGATCAAATCCTGAAAAACAAAAAAGACATGAAATCAGAGCACTTTCAGCTCCATTTTCATGTCTTTTTTATTTTTATAAATTTCTGCTTTGTTTCCTGTTCTGATATATACACATGATAATATAAATACACCAGCAGACAAGACCCAGCGCCATTCCTGTCTTCAGTCCCGGAGTATGATAAATCAGTTCCAGCTCATGCTCACCTTTATCAACATGAAATGCAAGAAATCCCAGATCACCTCTCTGTGTCTGAACCTCCTCTCCGTCAACAGTTACTGTCCATCCTTTTTCCCATGGTATCATACACATTACATAACCATCTGTCTGTGCCGTAACACTTCCTGTCACATGAGAATCCTCTTCTGCTGCATCTAATACAACTTCAGAATTTTTCTGTTCCTCCGGTGCATCCTTAAGCTGAGATTTATCAAAAATATCCTCTCCATCTTCTGTCACCAGATAATTTTCCAGAATACGTTCCCTATTCTTTTTCAGATTCTTCTTTTTACATAATTTTTTCAGACTCTCTTCTGAGATCGTATTTTCATAAAATCTTGCAACATCTGCCTCTTTTACATTTTTATATAAGAAGACATTGCCAAACTGCCGAAGAAGTTCATATTTTGTGTTATCCAGATCCGGATTTTCTGAAATAAGATATCTCACTCCCATAAAAGAAGCAAAAAATGTGTCCTGTGCAATCGGCCAGAAGGTATATCGATTCTGATCCAGATACAGAAATTCCGGATAAATCCTATTAACAAATTCTTTCACGTTTCCATTCATAACAGAATTATAGGTACTGATTCCTCTGTAGCCCTGTGCCTGTGAATCCATTGAAACAGTTCCTGATGAAAAGTCTTTCTCTACTCTGTAAAACTCATGATCTGTTTCCTCTAAGTATTTCAGTGCATCCTGGATATCCTGACTGTACAGGCTTCTGTAATATGTCTGAGGTCTGTTCAATACCGATCTGGCCTGATCCTCCGGATTCTCTGACGTTGCAAGACGGGCAGTTTCCTCAGCAGCTGCTCCCATCTGTTCTGCAGGAGTATCTGTCTTTTTCAGACAGATACGATCCGTATAAATCGTGCCACCTTCTGATATTACATTGACAAACACCACAGACACAAGAAGTCCTGTCACCAGTTTTCTTCTTTTTCTTCCAGATCCTGTACCCAGATATAAGACACATATAGCCATGACCGTGCCGGTCACTGCGAGGATTAGGGCATTTTCTCTGTATTCTCTGAAAACACTGTCCAGATATCCGTTATGATATACTCTTAACATCACGCCTTCTGTGAACAGCAATGCCAGGATACTGATCCTGCCGCCCTGTTTCAGATAATCCCACATCCATGCAAACACGACCAAAAAAAGCGCTATCAGTATATATGTATAACGATAGGTAGGTGTTCCTGTAAATGCATTAAAAACCCGTCCTCCTAAAGGCAGGAATAACACCAGCATGGTCAGTACCACCACACTATAAACACATATTCTTGCTTTCTTATCTTCTTCTTTTTTGCGATAAACAATCAGAAACTGGATCAGAAATATCACAGCAAGTGTTGAACAGAATAATACCGGATCCTCATAATAATTTTTATATCCTTCATATTTTGTCTGTCCAAGTTCCTGCAGATTCTGAAGGTTACTTGAAAAGGGACGGACCAGAAGTGAGTTATAATAATCAGAACCACGATAAGGCAGAAAATAACTTCTCAGGAAAGATATGATACTGCCTGATACAGGAGAAACTCTGGAAGAATTCATAATCCCCTCTGCCATCGGAAGAAATATTCCCAGACTCATACCGATTCCCAGAAGGATCTGTCCGCATCCCACAAAAAATTTCTTACAAACTGCACCTGGAGTTTTCTCTGTCATAATGGATCTGAACAACAGATAAAACCCGATTCCTATTAAGCTCATATAAGACAGATATACACTATAAATACCGCTCAGGAATACAGAAACACAGAAAAAGGCCTTACCTTTCTTTCCACGTATATACTTCTCTGCAAACAAAAGAATAAGTGGAAAATAAACTGTGACCATACCAAACTGATAATGCTGTCCCCATACCAACAGATAACCATTCAGGCCATAAACAAAAGCCGCCATAAATTTCGCCTGTATACTATAGGAAAATTCCGAGAGAAACATATAAAATACTATTCCTGCTGCCAGAATCTTTAACATCTGCAGAACTACCAGGTAATACAGCATATGTGCAGGTCCAAGTATAACTCCGATCAGGATGATCAGAATCAAAGAAGGATCCATCTGCAGATAAGAAAAAAGATTGATCCCTATCCCATTGGTAAAATCCCACAGAGCAAAATTCCCCTCCCGTAAATGATTGACAATACTTGCATAATACATTGTATACTGCTGCCATGTGTCACCACCTACATCATCGTATACCATAACAAGATCACCAAATAAATACTCTCTAAATAAAAACAGACAACTGAAAAACAAAGCTGCCATAAGCAGCAGCTTTGTTTTAGATTCTTTTGATATATTTGTGAATGCATTCTTCATAATCCCGGCCTCCTATATCCGTTTCAGAGAAAAATCCTGACTCTTTAATGTAAGATTCGGATTATAGTACGGGTCACCATTTCTCAGGATATCCGGCCATCTTTTTTCAAAAACAGACACTTCTCTGTTAAAGCGCGCTATTTTTTCCGGAGTATCCTCAAGACCTCTGGATTTAGATTCATAATGATACAGCTCTGCATAAGGATTATATACGATCAGATATCCTGCCTGTCGAAGCTTCATACAAAAATCAATATCATTAAAGGCAACCTGAAGTTCTTCAGAAAGACCTCCCACTTCTTCAAATGCAGATTGCTTTACCATCATACATGCGGCAGTAACGGCACTGTAATCCTGTGCACAGATAATCCTGTGACAGTATCCGGTTGTTCCTCTCGGCTGAAGAACAAAACAGTGTCCTGCAATTCCTCCAAATCCGATAACAACTCCTGCATGCTGAATGGTATCATCTTCATAATATAATCTGGCACCAACCGCACCTACATCACTGCGCATACAATAACCCAGTAATTCCTCCAGACAGTCCGGATTGATGATTTCTGTATCATT
>CAKSAW010000046.1 GCA_934437695.1 uncultured Blautia sp.
GCCATCTCCAGAGGAATCAGAACTTCCATCAGTACTTCCAGGATTACAAGGATCGGAGCCAGTACAGACTGCTTCTTGTATTCCCGGACTGAACGTAAAAGTTTCTTATTCATCTTTGTCAATGTCCTCCTTATGTCTCGTTTTTTCTGCTAAAATGTATTTGAAAAATCATTCCTGCTATCGCAGGATTTTTTCCGATTTTCATACATCTGCCAGAGAACCTGTTTGCACAGTTCCACATCCTCCTTCGGAATTCCCCGGAGCATTTTGGCTTCACCTTCTTCAATACTCTTTAAAATTGCAGGACGGATCTTCTCTGCTTTCTCTGTGGGAATAATCTGTTTCAGGCGTGCATCCTGTTTCGCACTCTCTCTGTAAATGTAACCGTTCTTCTCCATCAGCTTCAGGATCCCTGTCACTGTAGGTTTTCTGACCTGGAATTCCTCTTCAATATCTTTCTGATAGAGATCCCTGTGCATGGTTTCCAGAAGGATAAATTTCAGCACATGCTTCTGCATGGTCGTCAGATCGTCATTCTCCATCACCTCTGCCGGATTATGCCGTTTCATTGTATGGGATAAAATATGTATCAGCCTGCCTACATGCATCTCATTCAGCTTCTGTTTCATTTCCTCGTCTATCTCACCGCACCTCCTTAAATCAGCAACATACTATTGCAAAGCTATATAAATAATGGTTAGGTTACTATCCATTAGCTGCCTAACTATTATATGGCTTTAGTTTTTTTATGTCAATACTCATTTTATATTTCTCCTTTTGAGCTGCTCAAAAATAGATTTGCAAGGACTCTCAGAATATGTTAAAATAGTTTCACAAAATAAAGCATTAAAGGATTTTCAGGAATAAAAGGGATTTACACAAAGGAGGATTTTTATTATGTATATTACATGTCTTGACGTAGAGGGCGTACTGGTGCCTGAGATCTGGATCGCATTTGCTGAGGCAAGCGGAATCCCGGAGCTGAAGAAAACCACACGTGATGAGCCGGATTACGATAAGCTGATGAACTGGAGACTTGGTGTTCTGAAAGAGCATGGTCTCGGACTGAAAGAAATTCAGGATGTGATCGCAAAGATTGATCCGCTTCCGGGTGCAAAGGAATTCCTGGATGAACTTCGTTCTTTCTCTCAGGTAATTCTGATCAGCGATACTTTCACACAGTTTGCAGCACCGCTCATGGAGAAGCTTGGCAGACCTACCTTATTCTGCAACACTCTTGAAGTTGCAGACAACGGTGAGATTACAGGCTTTAAGATGAGAGTGGAGCAGTCCAAATTAACTACTGTGAAGGCTTTACAGTCTATCGGATTTGATACAATTGCAAGCGGTGATTCCTACAATGACCTTGGCATGATCCAGGCAAGCAAGGCAGGATTTCTCTTCCGCAGCACAGACAAGATCAAGGCAGATTATCCGGATATCCCGGCTTATGAAGAATATGATGAATTGCTGACAGCTATCAAAAATGCAATGAATTAACTCAAATAAAAATCTGCAGGAGATACCTGAACGTATCTCCTGCAGATTTTTCATTAATATATATCATACAGCTGTTTTCAGACTCCGATTGCAGAAACCAAATTCAGACAAAATATACTGTAGCGTAGGGCATACAGATTGCAAGTATTACTCGAACACTTTCTTTATACTGTCATAATGCAGAAATTTCCCTTCTTCTGCAATTTTCCTGATCTCCTCAGGTGTGGCAAACATATATCCATCTGTCTCTTCTTCCTGCAGATGCAGGTCTTTCTCATCGACATCCATAACAAAGCGATACACATCCACAAAATAGTTATCACCTTCCCCTGGATTCTCCCTCTTATAAGTAAACATATATCCGCCTTCTGCATTTTCTGCATCCAGTCCTGTTTCCTCTCTGACTTCCCTCAGAACTGCTTCACGGGATTCTTCTCCGGCCTGGGCTGCACCTCCGGAAACTTCCCACCAGCCCGGTGCCCATGCCTTGGTCATCACTCGTTTTGTGATCAGGAATTTGCCATCCGGTCTGCAGATCACACCAAGTACCGTCAGATGATACTCTCCATCCTTAAGACACCAGTCATTTCTTTTCATTGTACGTCCTGTCAGTTTCTTATCCTTATCATAAATATCCCATAATTCCATTTTCATCTATCTCCCTGTAAAATTTTTTAGATATATGTTGTCCATGACGTTTTATATATTTATATATGATAGCATCTTACAGCCCGCATTGCAATCATATACTACGTTAATTCTATAAAGCAATCACCTGACTGGAACCTTTTTATGTTATAGGGACATTACGGAGTAATTTCGTATAACATAAAAACAGCTCCATGCAAAGAACCTTAAATTCTTTTGCATGAAGCCGTTATAGTTTGCCTTTATATCAGAAAGAACATTAATCTCTCATTCTGCTTTTAAGCTTTGGATCTTATTCCTTTGTTGTATATGAGAAGAAGAAGAATCCAAGAGGTGTATAGTACATACCCTTAATGTCATCTTTCAGCATGTATGGCTGTACATAGAAGTACAGAGGAGCCAGTACGCTGTCGTCTTTGATCAGGATATCTTCTGCTGCATGGAATGCTTTCATACGTTCTGCTGGATCAGATGTGGATTTTGCTGCATCGATCTGTGCATCGTAATCCGGGTTGGAGTACTGAGCATCATTGTTTCCGCCGCCTGTGTACCACATATCAAGGAATGTACAAGGATCATTGTAGTCTCCAATCCATCCGTTACGGGAAATCTGATAGTTACCTTCTTTTCTGTTCTGAAGGAATACGTTCCAGTCCTGGTTGTCCAGATTTACTGTAACACCAAGCTGTTCCTGCCACATATTCTGAAGTGCTTCAGCGATCTTTTTGTGTTTGTCATCTGTGTTGTACAGATATTCAACTGTCGGGAATCCTTCACCGTTCGGATATCCTGCATCTGCAAGAAGCTGACGTGCTTCTTCACAGTTCTTCTCATAATCTTCTTCAGAAACGCTGTAATATTCACCGCCTACTGTACGGAAGTCTTCTCCGCTTGGTCCTTCTGCGTCATAAACACCATTCGGAACATATCCTGTTGCAGGAGTTTCACCAGTCTGTGTAACGCTCTCTACAATGTAGTTACGGTCAATAGCAAGTGAGAATGCTTTACGAACCTTAGGATCAGAGAATGTTTCATCCTCTGTATTGAAGCATGCATAGTATGTTCCAATGTAATCTCCCAGTTCGATCTCTCCGGATGCAAGTAAACCGGCAACCTCATCTACAGGGAAGTTGTTGATGAAATCAAGTTCTCCGTTGTTATATCCTTTAAGGATAGCATTGCTGTCGTCCAGAAGTGCAAATTTGATTGTGTTCGGACCAAGGTTTTCATAATCATAGTAGTTTTCATTCTTTTCCATAAGAATGTAAGCGTTATGAGACCATTCTTTCAGCTTATATGCACCGTTGGTTACATAAGTTGCAGGATCAAATGTCCAGTTGTCGCTTCCCTCTACGATATCTTTACGAACAGGGTATGTTGCCGGGAATGCCATGATTTCTTCGAAATATGGGCAGTCATAGCTTAAATCGATCTGCAGTGTTGTATCATCTACAGCCTTAACTGCGAGAGTGTCAACATCAGCACTTCCGTCAGCTACTTCGCTGTAGCCTTTTACCATGTCGATCATGTAAGTGTAATCTGCTGCTGTTTCCGGATTTGCCAGACGTTTCCAGGAATACTCGAAATCCTGTGCTGTAACTGCCTGTCCATCAGACCACTTGATGCCGTCACGAAGATGGAATGTATATGTTACTGTTCCATCATCATTTGTCTCTTTATCCCAGGATTCAGCCTGTCCTGGAACTGTAGTAGCATTTCCTTCACCGTCGTCAGCCCATTTAACCAGACCTTCGAACATATGCTGACACATAATGGAACCGTCCATTGTTGTGTTCAATGCAGGGTCGATACTCTGTGGTTCAGATGCGATACAGAGATTCAGATCAAATCCCTCTGCTGCCATTACAGACGCCGGAGCTGCCATGCTTGTTACCATAGCCGCTGTCAGAGCCAGAGACATAATTGTTTTTGCCTTTCTCATTACTAGTCCTCCTTTATTATGGTTTTCAGTAACCGTTCAGCAATTTAGTGCTTAAATGCTGAACAGTTGTATCGCTGTATCATCGTTCAGCGATTTGTATTATAAATTCCATTATACAGGAATCTAATACCTGTGTTAAGTCTTTTTTTTCGCATTTATAAACATAATTACAGTCATAATTTTGTTAATTATTACCTATGTTATGTTTTTTCTGTCTTTTTTTACATTTTCTGTCAATTCCCATTCTACTGCATCATTTCCGCGAAATAGCGTATTCAAAGCAGTTCACAGGCTTTCATCATACAGACTTGATCATTTATCAAGCAGATGGCATGCTGCCCAGTGTCCGGGCTCATGCTCCTTGAACTTCGGTGTCTCCTCCTTGCACTGCTGTGTCGCATATGGACATCTGGTGTGGAAACGGCATCCGCTTGGCGGGTTCATAGGACTTGGCACATCTCCCTCAAGGATGATCCTCTGTCTTGTACGGCTCAGCTTAGGATCCGGTACAGGAACTGCAGAGAGAAGTGTCTGTGTGTACGGATGGATCGGGTGGCGGTTCAGCTCATAGCTCTCACCAAGCTCTACCAGAGAACCCAGATACATAACACCGATTCTATTGGAGATATGACGTACAACTGACAGGTCATGTGCAATAAACAGATAGGTCAGTCCCATCTCTGCCTGCATGTCCTCCAGCATATTTACTACCTGTGACTGGATGGAAACGTCCAGAGCGGAGATCGGCTCATCACATACGATGAATTCCGGTTTTACGGCAAGTGCACGGGCAATACCTACACGCTGCTGCTGTCCGCCTGAGAATTCATGAGGATAACGGTTTGCATGCTCTGTATTTAATCCTACTCTTGAGAGCAGACCCTTGATCATATCCGCACGATCCTTCTTGTTTGCAGCCAGCTTATGAATATCAATGGCCTCTCCGATGATCTCTCCTACTGTCATACGCGGGTCAAGAGATGCGGAAGGATCCTGGAAAATGATCTGCATTTTCTTACGGTAAGGAAGCATGTTTACAGCTTTCGCTTTTCCGATGGGATTTCCGTCTTTGTCCAGAGGATTGTCAAAAATCGTCTCGCCGTCATAAATGATCTTACCACCGGTAGGCTCATACAGTCTGAGAAGAGTTCTTCCCAGAGTAGTCTTACCACAGCCGGACTCTCCTACCAGACCCAGGGTCTCTCCTTTTTTAATATAAAGAGAGACGTCCTGAACTGCCTGGACACCAGGTCCGTTCGCTCCTTTGATAGGGAAATATTTACGTAAATTCTGTATCTCGACAAGTTTCTTTTCTTCATTTGCCATATCAGTTCTCCTCCTTGCCCATCAGTTCCTGAACACGCAGCCAGCAGGCTGAACGGTGTTTCTCGCCTACTTCCACATAAGGAGGCATTTTCTTAAGACAGATCTTCATGCAATGCTCACATCGTGGTGCAAAAGGACATCCTTCCGGCGGATTCAGCATATCTACCGGGGTACCCTCGATAGGGATCAGTCTCTCATAGCTCTCTGCATCTACACGAGGCATGGAGCGCAGAAGACCTTTTGTATACGGATGTGCAGGTTCATAGAAAATATCATCAACCGGTCCCTGCTCTACGATACGTCCTGCATACATAACAGAAACCTTGTCACAGATATCTGCAACAACACCCAGGTTATGAGTGATAAAGATGATTCCCATCTTTGTTTTCTTCTGCAGATCTTTCATCAGGTCAAGGATCTGAGCCTGGATTGTAACATCAAGAGCTGTAGTCGGCTCATCGGCGATCAGAAGCTGCGGATGACAGATAAGACCCATGGCGATCATAACTCTCTGGCGCATACCGCCTGAGAACTCATGAGGATACTGTTTCATACGTTTCTGTACATTGTTGATACCAACCAGTTCCATCATTTCCATGGCACGCTTCTCAGCATCTTCTTTGCTGATGTTCTTGTCATGTGCGCGGAGCGCCTCTACCAGCTGATTACCGATAGTATAAACCGGGTTTAAACAAGTCATGGGGTTCTGGAAGATCATTGCCACCTTGCTTCCGCGGAACTGAGTCATCTGATCTTTGGTAAAGGACAGAACATCCTCTCCCTCAAATGTAATGGAACCTCCCACTACTTTACCAGGTGACTGCAGAAGTCCCATAATGGAATAAGCCTCCTGACTCTTACCGGAACCGGACTCACCTACTACTCCCATAACTTCGCCGTAATCCAGGTCATAGGAGATTCCTCCTACTGCCTTAACCTCACCGGCAGGTGTAAAGAAGGAGACCTTTAAGTCCTTTACTTCTAATAATTTATTCTTCTGTTCAGACATGATTCTCCTCCTCTCTTATTTCTTAAGTTTCGGGTCAAGTGCATCACGCAGACCATCACCGAACAGGTTAAATGCAAGAATCATTATACTGAGGATCACAGACGGAACGATCAGTCTGTAAGTATAAGTATACATACCACTTAAGGCATCTGTTGCCATGGATCCAAGACTTGGAAGCGGTGCAGATACACCAACACCAAGATAGGAAAGGAATGACTCCAGGAAGATTGCAGACGGAATCTGCAGACAGGTTGTTACAACGATCTGTCCGATACAGTTCGGAAGCAGATGACGACGGATAATCCTTCCGCCTGAAGCACCGAGTGCTCTTGCTGCTGTTACATATTCCTGCTGTTTCAGCTGAAGTACCTGACCACGGATAATACGGCTCATTGTAACCCAGTACAGAAGACCGAATGCAATAAACATGGAAATCAGGTTCGGTCCAAGTACATTGACAAAACTCTTCATCGGACCACCGCCCGCAGAGTTAACATAATCTGTCAGAATCGGTTTCAGCGCTGTTGCGATCAGAAGTACTACAAGCATTTCAGGAACTGCATAGATAAGCTCTACGATTCTCTGCATCACTGCATCGACCTTGCCGCCGCAGTAACCTGAGATAGAACCATATAAAGCTCCGATGATCAGTACCAGGATAGCTGCAAATACACCTACGGACATGGATACACGTGCACCGTACATAACACGTACGAGAATATCACGGCCATACATATCTGTACCGAAAACATGTGGGAATACTTTCTCACCTGCAGCCTTGCGCTCCAGCTCTGCATTTGAATATCCGAAGATATGTTTTTTGATACCCAGTTCCTCACGGATTGTATCCGGGTCTACATCTTCTTCTGTTTCCTTATTGCTTGTGTCTTTTGCGGCTGTTTTGGCTTTTGCACGAAGAATTGCTTCTTCTTTTCTGCCAAATTTTTCACCCTTGGCTTCTGCCTCTGCTTTAGCCTTTTCGATCATTTCATCTACGTCAACAACCTCGCTCTGGGTTCTGGCTGCAATCTCCTCATCTACACGTTTCTGGTCTTCCAGTGTGTAGTGAGTCGGATAAAGGTTTTCAGCACCTTTATTAAATTCATCGTATCCGTACGGAACAAGAACCGGGCCTAAGAATGCAAACAGAAACAGGAATATGATCACTCCGAGAGCTACCATTGCCACAACGTTCTTTTTCAGTCTTCTCCAGGCATCCTTCCAGTAAGATACACTCTGGCGATCCTGGATAAAATTTTCTTTCTCCTGGCTGGATGCAGGTGCAAAATCATCTGCAGTCATCTCCTGCAGGAGATTCTCGATATCCGGCTGAAGACTTACCGGACATTTCTTAATTTTCTTATTCTCTGCCATGATCAGTCTCCTCCTTTCGTCAGGCTGATTCTCGGGTCAGCGATCTTGTAAAGGATATCAACGACCAGGTTCATCATAATAATAAATGTTGCAAGGAAAATTGTAGTTCCCATGATAACCGGATAATCACGGTTCTGAATGGACTGTACGAAATAACGTCCAAGTCCCGGGATGGAGAATACACTCTCAACTACGAAACCACCACATAAAGTAAATGCAACCTGCGGTCCCAGATAAGTGATTACCGGGATCAGAGCATTTCTCAATGCATGTTTGAAAATAATCTTTTTGTTCTTCAAACCTTTTGCTCTGGCTGTCTTGATGTACTCCTGTCCCAGAGAATCAAGCATTGCAGAACGGGTCTGACGTGCAGTATAACACATTGGATAAAATCCAAGTGCAAAACAAGGGAGCAGGTAAGCTCTGAATCCCTGTGACGCATCAAAGATGGACGGGAACAGATTTCCTGCGCGGTCTCCTGTAAGTGTTACAAGGAGAACAGATGCAACTACGAAGCTTGGCATGGAGATACCCAGAGTACAGATGACTCTCAGTAAGCTGTCTGTAAATTTACCTCTCTTAAATGCTGCAAGACATCCAAGAGGCACACCTACGATGATCGCCCATAAAAGTGCAAGCGCACCTACTTTGGCAGATACCGGGAACATATCAACGATAATGTCCAGAACTGCGCGGTTTTTCTGCATTTTTAAGGATACCCCAAAGTCACCATGCAGAATATTTTTCAGATACATAAAAAGCTGAATGTGAAGCGGCTTATCCAGACCATATTTCGCATTCAACGCTGCCAGTGTTGCGGCAGATGGCGTTTTTTCACTGAGCCATGGGCTTCCAGGCACAGCATTCATCAGGAGAAATGTAAGACATGCTACCAGAAAGATAGTCAGCAGTGCCATTGCAAATCTCTTTAAGAAGTATTTAGCGTTTGCCATATTGTTTTCCTTTCTTCCTTTTCTTGCTTTCGCTTGTGGATATATTTTTCTGCAATTATCTCGTAAGTATTTTTGTACATTCTGTCCAAAACAACCATAGAACTCCGCCAGCGTTCCTGTGGTCGGTATAGTCATTTTCGAAAAAATGTACCAGTCGTGCAGATATAACGAAAATTATACCATACTTTCTACTACTATTTCAAGATAATACTACTTGAATTTGCTC
>CAKSAW010000047.1 GCA_934437695.1 uncultured Blautia sp.
TTAATTCTGTCTCCCTCATGTAATTCATTTAAAAAACGCATAAAACCTGCCTCTCTATCCTTTAATATCAAACTTTTCGATCCATTTGTACCACTCTGTAAAAGTCTCAAATCAAGGGGATAAAATCATCCGCCCCGCTACTTGATTTGTGATTAATCTGTTTACTATCTCTCTTCTGCCATTACCTTATAATCTTTCTCCATATATTCACCGTTAGAACTTTTGCGCAGAACTGTTATGGTAATATTCTCTCCTGCCTTCTTTGTCTGCAGATATGTATGATAAGCCTCCATACTCTCTATTGGATTTCCATCAACACTGCTGATGATATCTCCACACTGGATTCCCGCTCTCATTGCAGGAGAATTCTCCTCTGTACGCTCCACATAAAGCCCACTTTCGATTCCCAGCTTTCTGCATTGTGACTGATCTATCTCTGTTCCGCAAAGCCCTGTATATCTGCGCTTCTCTCCATTAGCCAGCTGCTCTACCAATGTAAGAATCTGCGAAATAGAAACTGCATGGATATTATCTCCATCCTTTTCATTCTTCTTTAATATCATACCTGCCACATGTCCATCAGCATCAAGAAGTACACCGCTTCCATCTTCATCTCCCTGTATATCTGTGGACAGCACTTCATATTCCATATCTGCTGCCAGCAGTTTCTCAGAAACAGACGTAACCATTCCATAAATTACAGCATCACTGTCACCTGCAGGATTTCCAATAGCGATCACTATATCACTCTGTTCCAGACCCTGGGATTCCGTCAGATCAGATACCACAATATCTTCTCTGGTACTGTCACTGAGAAGAGACTTTTCCACCGTTGCAACTGCCAGTCCTGTTCCCTTATCTCCCTGACACATCTCTCCTGTTACTGTAGATCCATCTGCAAAAGTAATCTGCAGTTCCTCCAAACTCTCCTGTTTTTCCTCATAAGTCAAAATATAAAGCTGTGTTTCTGTCTCATGAAAAATGATTCCTTCAGAATCTCCCTGCTGCAGATGAGAATTATCCAGAAGATCCTCAGCTTTCGAAATTCCCCTCACATTTACAAGAGATTTCCGCGGTTTCTGTGAAATCTTCAGCACTTCCCTGTAAGTTTCCTGATGCAATGCAAGAGGACCTTTACACTCCTGCCCTGAATTAACAGATGTATCTTCTTTCTCCGCAATCTTTTCTTCTGATACTGTCTCTTCCACATCAGCTTCTGCCAGTTCGATCTTCTGCTGTGTGTCCTCCTCTTTATCTGCCATAACCGGAAACACTCCCGCAAAAGTCACAGCTGCACATCCGCCAAATAAAGCACCACATCCCGCGATCATCAGCAGCCTGCGCACCATACTTCTGTGCTCCTGCGGCTGTTTTTTTATAGTTTCCTGCATAAACTGATACTTCTGTGTATCCATATTTTTTTCTCTGTCCCGCTTCATAACCTTTTTCTCCTGCCGCACACTCATCCAGGTATAATAACTCTTTCAGTCAATCGGATAACATCGTAACAATATAGGCTATTTTAACAAAGAGATATGAATTTTTTATGAATATATGATAAGTAATTTACAGTAAACTTCTTTATGGCATAAAAAAACCTTGTACCATTTAAGATACAAGGTTTCTTATGCGGAAGATGGGACTTGAACCCACACGAGCGCAATGCTCACAAGATCCTTAGTCTTGCTCGTCTGCCAGTTCCGACACTTCCGCATATCGCGTTTCATCTTTAAGTTTTACTTATTGTTGCGACAATTGGTACTATACCAAAAACTATATAAAGTGTCAATAGTTTTTTTAAATTTTTTTTATTTTTTTATTTTTCGTATGAAACAGACCACCGCATAATGATATCGAAACATATATGACATGTCATTTCTGTCAGGTAAATTACTTTTCCACTTTCCATAATATCCAAAATCATATATAATATGAAAAGTATTTTATGATATCAGGAGCAAAAGTTCAAAAAGTTGTTCGTGCCTGCACGATAAGACTTTTGAACCTGCAATTCGCAGATATCATTTTATTATAATAGATATTATCAGGAGACTTAAATCAACAATGAATCAAAAAGCATATAAATCACTTGAATATTATAAGATCATCAATATGCTGACAGACAAAGCTTCTTCTTCCATGGGAAAAGAAATCTGCAGGAAGACAGAGCCTTCCACAGATATTGATGAAATCCGTCATATGCAGACTCAGACCAAAGACGCTCTCACCCGTCTCTTCCAGAAAGGGAATATCTCTTTTGGAAGTGTAAAAGACGTGCGTGGTTCTCTGAAACGTCTGGAGATCGGAAGTTCCCTGGGAATCGGCGAACTCCTTGCAATCTGTAGCCTTCTTGAAAACACGAATCGTGTCAAAGCCTACTCCAGAAGTGAACGCGGTGATTCCCTGCCTGACTCTCTGGATGGAATGTTTGAAGCATTGGAGCCGCTGACTCCTCTTACAACAGAAATCCGCAGATGTATTCTCTCAGAGGACGAGATCAGTGATGATGCAAGCAGCAATCTCCGTCAGATCCGAAGAAACATGAAGATCGCCGGAGACAGGATCCATACCCAGCTCTCTTCCCTCGTAAACGGAAGTGCCCGCAATTATCTTCAGGATTCTGTTATCACCATGAGAAACGGACGCTACTGTATCCCTGTCAAAGCAGAATATAAAGGACAGGTTCCGGGTATGGTACATGACCAGTCCTCCACAGGTTCCACTTTATTTATTGAACCTATGGCAATCGTAAAACTGAACAACGACATCCGCGAACTGGAACTGGAAGAACAAAAAGAAATCGAAGTAATCCTCTCCGGCTTAAGTCAGATGACTGCTGAACAGACCGACTCTATCCGTGCAGATCTCAATATCATGGTACAGCTTGACGTCATTTTTGCCAGAGCATCCCTTGCCATGGATATGAACGCTACAGAGCCAATCTTCAATGATGAGGGACGTATCCGTCTGAAACAGGCACGCCACCCGCTTATTGATAAGAAGAAAGCTGTTCCCATCGATATCCGCCTTGGCGATGATTTCGACCTGCTTATTGTCACTGGTCCGAATACCGGTGGTAAAACTGTATCTTTAAAGACTGTCGGACTTCTCACTCTCATGGGTCAGTCCGGACTTCATATTCCTACATTGGACCGCTCCGAACTTGCGCTGTTTGAGGAAGTTTATGCGGATATCGGTGATGAACAGAGTATTGAGCAGTCACTGAGTACATTCTCCTCACATATGACCAACGTGGTTTCTTTCCTGAAAAAAGCTGACCATCACTCACTCGTCCTTTTCGATGAGCTTGGTGCAGGTACAGACCCGACAGAGGGTGCTGCCCTTGCCATTGCGATCCTTTCCCATCTTCATGAACAGGGAATCCGCACCATGGCAACCACCCATTACAGTGAGCTGAAAGTGTACGCGCTCTCCACTCCGGGCGTGGAAAATGCCTGCTGCGAATTTGACGTGGAAACGCTCCGCCCGACTTACCGCCTGCTGATCGGTGTTCCCGGGAAAAGTAATGCATTCGCCATTTCTTCCAAGCTTGGACTTCCGGACTATATCATCGATAAGGCAAAAGAACAGATCAGTGAACAGGATGAATCTTTCGAAGATGTCCTCACTTCCCTGGAAAGCAGCCGTGTAACTATCGAAAATGAGCGCCGTGAGATCGAACAGTATAAACAGGAGATTGCCTCCCTGAAATCTGAAATGGAATCCAAGCAGGAAAAGCTGAACGAACAGCGTGACCGCATCATCCGCCAGGCCAACGAAGAAGCTCATGCAGTTCTCCGCGAAGCCAAAGAATACGCGGACAAGACCATGAAAATGTTCCATAAGTTCCAGAAAGATCATGTGGATCTCTCTGCTGTTGAAAAAGAACGCCAGGATCTGCGTAAACGAATGAATAAGGCTGAAAAAGGCATGACCCAGAAAACAGCTGCACAGAAACCGAAAAAAGAGCTTACTGCCAAAGATCTCTCCCTTGGAGATGCTGTCAAAGTCCTCAGCATGAACCTGAAAGGAACCGTAAGCAGCCGTCCGGACAATAAAGGATATCTGTTTGTCCAGATGGGCATTATCCGTTCCAAGGTCCATATCTCTGATCTCGAACTGATCGATGAAGCAGAGATTACCACTCCAACCATGCAGAGAACAGGTGCCGGCAAGATCCGTATGTCAAAATCTGCCCATATATCCACAGAGATCAATCTGTTGGGAAAAACTGTAGATGAGGCAGTTGCCGAACTGGACAAATATCTGGATGATGCCTATATCGCACATCTTAAATCTGTCCGTATTGTCCACGGCAAAGGAACCGGTGCTCTGCGAAAAGGTGTTCACAATTATCTTAAGCGCCAGAAACATGTTGATTCCTTCCGCCTTGGGGAATTTGGCGAAGGTGATGCCGGTGTTACTATCGTAGAATTTAAGAAATAGGAGGAAATGTCATGGTCTCCAAACAGAAAATCCTCATCGTAGACGATGATAACAATATTGCAGAGCTTATTGCCCTGTATCTTACCAAAGAATGCTTTGAAACAAAGATTGTAAATGACGGAGAAGAAGCATTAAAAGAATTTGCTTCCTTTCACCCGGATCTGATCATTCTGGATCTGATGCTTCCGGGTATCGACGGTTATCAGGTATGCCGTGAGATCCGACATACTTCTGATGTTCCGATCATTATGCTCTCTGCAAAGGGCGAGACCTTTGACAAGGTTCTCGGCCTTGAACTGGGCGCAGATGACTACATGATCAAACCATTTGATTCCAAGGAACTGGTAGCCCGCGTACGTGCGGTCCTGCGCCGCTTTCAGGTTAAGCAGCCTTCTGTTTCTTCCAACGAGAAATGTGTTACCTATCCCGATCTGGTCATCAATCTGACAAATTATGCTGTTACCTATATGGGCCATCAGGTAGATATGCCACCAAAGGAGCTGGAGCTTCTCTATTTCCTTGCATCATCACCCAATCAGGTATTTACCCGTGAACAGCTGCTGGATCATATCTGGGGTTATGAATATATCGGCGATACACGTACTGTGGATGTTCATATCAAACGCCTCAGAGAAAAGATTAAAGACAATCCTCACTGGTCTATTGCCACTGTATGGGGAATCGGGTATAAATTTGAGGTAAAAAATCCATGAAGCAGCACCACCTTTCCACAAAATTCCTGAAATTTTATATATTTATTGGAGTTTTTGGATTTTTTCTCATAACACTTGGCGGCTCCTATATGGTAGAAAAGCATTTAGAACACACCTTAAGTACTGATTTTTATACAGAGGCACATAATATTGCTTCCAATGAAACAGTCAAAAACAATATCTCCTCCAGCACAGTTGACACCCTGCAGGAATATTTATCCACAATTGCCGATTTTCAGAATGCTATCCTGTGGATCATCAATAACAATGGCGAAATTGTTGTATGCACGCAAAATGATATTGATCCCGATGCTCCGATCCGTCTGGACAACTTTGATGCTGCCCAATGGGGAAGCAATTATTATCAGACAGGAGATTTTTACGGATATTTTAAGACTGAGCACCTCAGTGTCATTGCACCTATCATATCCGATATGTCGACAAAAGGCTACGTGGCAGTCCATTATTCAATGGCAAACCTTTACCAGCTCCGCAGCAGCATCCTGTCTATCATGCAGTTGATCTTCCTCATCTGCTATGCAGCCACCAGTCTTCTGCTCTGGGGTTACAGCCATTATATCCACGGACCTCTGACAAAGATCATGAAAGGTGCCAATGAATATGCCAGCGGTAACCTGGCTTACAAAATTGATGTTACTTCCGATGATGAAATGGGTTATCTTGCAAAAACCCTGAATTATATGTCTGACGAACTGAACAAAAACGGAGAGTACCAGCGTAAATTTATTGCAAATGTTTCCCATGATTTCCGTTCCCCTCTTACCTCTATTAAAGGCTATGTCAATGCCATACTGGACGGTACCATCCCATATGAGATGCAGGAACGCTATCTGAAGATTATTGCCTTTGAATCCGAACGTCTGGAAAAGCTCACCCGCAGCCTTCTGACTTTGAATGAACTGGATATGAAAAAGAGACTGATGCACATCCATCGTTTTGACATTAACGATACGATCAAAAATACAGCAGCTACATTTGAAGGTATCTGCACAAACCGTCAGATCCGCCTGGAGCTGTTTCTCTCCGGACATGAGCTCTATGTCAAGGCTGACATGGAACAGATCCAGCAGGTTCTCTATAATCTTCTGGATAATGCCATTAAGTTCAGCCACGACAATTCTTCTATCCAGATTGAGACGACTGTAAAAAGCGGAAAAGTTTTTGTTTCAGTAAAAGATCACGGAACCGGCATTCCCAAAGAAAGCCTTGGCAAAATCTGGGATCGTTTCTATAAAATTGATGCATCCCGCGGCAAAGACCGCAAAGGTACAGGTCTTGGACTCTCTATTGTAAAAGAGATCATCAATGCTCATAACCAGAACATTGATGTGGTCAGTACCGAGGGAGTAGGAACAGAATTTATCTTCACATTAGAGAAGACTAAATAAAATGCTTATTGCAGCTATTTCCTGTCTTCTACATAAAAATACCGCAATAAAGGCTTAAAAACCACCTTTATTGCGGTATTTTGACTTTCAGTCAAATGGTGTTCTCAACATTCTGTCTTCATTTACAAGATATATCCCTCTTGGTGTGATCCTGATCTCAGGGATTACAGGCAATGCCATAAATGACAGTGTGATAAAAGGATCAAATCCCTCTTTTACTCCCATCTCATGTGCTTTGGGGATCATCACTGCCAGAGCCTCATTTACCTTCTCATAACCTGCATCACTCATCAATCCCATAACCGGAAGCGGCAGTGTTCCGTAAATCTCTCCGTTACATACCAGTGTGTAACCGCCCTGTGTATGCATCATTTCTTTTACAGCAATGGCCATATCACGATCATTATCTCCCACTACAATAATATTATGGGAATCATGGGAAACACTGGAAGCAATTGCTCCTCCGCGGATTCCGTAACCCTTTACAATTCCCACACCCATCTTGCCTGTATTCTTATGCCTCTCGATCACTGCAATTTTCTGATACTCATCATTCGGAACAAAATACTTCTCTCCATCCTCTTCTGTCCATGGAACCTCTTCCAGAACATCCCTGGTCACAATCTGTTTCTCCATCATCTGGATAACTCTTGCTGCTGTTCCCGGATGTTTCAGTTTCAGACGTTCCTCGCTGAAGCCTGATACATGAACTGTATTTCTCAGATATGGAGGACACGGCTTCAATTCTGTTTTCTCATCTTTAAGGATCTTCTTACCGCAATGATATACATCTACAACATTCAGATCTGTCACATTATCCAGAATTACAAAATCTGCCTGCCTTCCGGGTGCGATCATTCCAAGTCTGTACAAACCATAGCATCTTGCAGGCTGAATAGTCGCCATCTGAAGTGCTTTCTCAACAGGAAGTCCAAGCTGTACTGCACGCTTTACATTATAATTAATATGTCCCTCTTTGCGGATTTCTTCAATATGTTTATCATCTGTACAGAAACAGAAACTGGAAGTATCTGTATGATGATCAACAAGCCCCTTCACAATAGCATCCAGATTTCTCGCTGCACTTCCCTCACGGATCAGCACATACATGCCATTTCTTACTTCAGACATTGCATACTCATAATCTACACATTCATGGTCTGTATCAATTCCGCCAAGTACATACGCTGCCAGATCGCCAGGTGTCAGAAATGGCGCATGTCCATCCTTCACCCTGTCCTGAAACAGCTGAAGTTTCTCATGCATGGCTACACTGCCATTTATAACAGACGGGGCATCCATTACCTCACCAAGTCCCAGAATCCTGGGATGTTCCAGATATCCTCTCATCTTTCCGGCTGTCAGCAGACATCCGTTATCATCCACATGAGTGGCAGGAACACAGGATGGCATCATCACATATACATTCGCAGGTGTATCTTCTGTCTGATCCAGAATATAATCAATACCATCTGTACCTGAAACATTCGCAGACTCATGAGGATCCACAATAAATGTTGTTGTTCCACATTGAGCAGCCTGACGCACCAGTTCTCCAGGAGTTACCAGTGTGGACTCCAGATGCAGATGGCTGTCAATAAATCCCGGACAGATCACCTTACCGTTTAGATCGATCTCTTTCTCTCCGGCATATGTACCCACACCGAGCACGATCCCATCTGCAACAGCCACATCCCCGTCAATAAACTCTCCTGTACCGGAGCTGAACACACGCCCATTTTTAAATACCAGTTCCGCCTTCTCAATCCCTCTCGCCATCTGTGAATACCTGCGATATACATCAAGCTCCATAAAAAACCCTCCTTGAAATTTTAAAATCCCTTCTTATTTTTCAGACTTCTCTGTATTTATTTTATTTTTTTCTTTATATTTCATTATATATTACCATCTGCACCTTCAATATGCAACTGATTTTTTTACTTTTTAGTCAGGCAGACAACAGCATCTGCCTCGATGCCTGCCCATAACTCAATAACCGCAGAAAGGCTGCAGAGCACCCCCTGCAGCCTTTCCATATAAGCCATCTTATTTATCTTACATCATATAATCTTTGATCACATCATGATCTCTGAGTACTTTCTCAACCACAGTTCCCTTAACAGCTTTCAGAAGCGGTTTCTTCAGCATATCCAGCGGTCCCGGAAGTTCGATCTCCAACGGGGATTTACCATCCATCAGCTTCACACTGCTGTCCAGCAATTCTCTGATATCGTAAACACTGCCCCATACTTCCGGCACACCTCTGTCAACACCAAGAAGTCCATATACAGCCTC
>CAKSAW010000048.1 GCA_934437695.1 uncultured Blautia sp.
TGGCATTCTTTGAGATAATCCCCAGCGTATCTCTGAGAAGATCATCACAGATATAAGTAAGATATTCCTGGATCTGAGCATCTTCATCTTTTACAGCCGGTGGATTTTCATCTGTCAGCCTCTTAGTTATTGTATCAAAAACCTGTTGCTGCTTTTGCTGAAATTTGGCATATAAATTTTTTTCTGTATCAGAAGCCTCTGCATCACTGAATTTACTGATATCAATGACACTGTTTGCTACCAACGCATTATATACATCATATATAGGTATTTTGATCTGAGCAGCATCATTAACACTGAAATCATATGTCTTAACTGCTTCTATCTTGGATAAAAGAATACCGGCAACCCGCTGTTTCAGGATCTGATAGATTGCAGACTGCCAGCTGCTGTCTATTGTAAGATAAGTATCATTGCCTGCAATAGGCTCAACTCTTGTATTCTCATCAATCTTAAGTACCTTTCCCAGGTTATCGACTGTGACAGTTTCCTCTCCATCTGTTCCCTGCAGAGAAGTTTCCATATATTTCTCAATGCCAGTCTTACCGATGATCGCATCATTTGAATAATTCGGATTTTTCTTCCGCAATTCCTCGAGTTCTTCAGAAGAGGCCTGTCCTGTATATCCAAGGATCGGTCCCATACTTACATCATCAATATATTTTCTGATAGAATCCTCTACAATATCAATTCCCTGAAGATCAGACTGATTTTCCCTGATAGCCGCTACAGATTTCTCACTTACATTCGAAGCTATTGTAACAGCCATATACTTCTTAAAGCTGTTAGTGCTCAATGCATATCGGATTTTTGCAAGCTCAAGGATATCCTGCTTTGACAGTGTTTCCGGCAGTCCATGAGATTCCAGTTCTTCTTTTGTATAGGCATTATCTCCATAAAGAACAATGGAAAATCCCTTATTGCCACTCAGAAACTCAATCATCTTATCAGCAGTAGCATTTTTCTGTTCCTTTGTCAGGTTATCGATCAGTGCTTGACCATAAATGTCTGCACGGAAACGATTCAGTGTAAATCCTTCATCAACATCAAACACATAATTTCCGTTTTCATCTACGATAATATGAAAGCTGGTACTTATGGAGTCTCCGTTAGACTCAAGGATCTTAAGAACCCTATAAGCGACCCCATTCAGTGTGAGATTTTTTTCTCTGGTGGAATCATAAGTTCCATTATCCTCAAAAGTCACAGAATAAGCCAGCACATTTGTTGCCAGTTCTTCACCGTTTCTGTCATATATATTGCCACGTGTACTTTTGATCACTCGTTTCTTTGTTGTTCTTGATTCAAATTTACTGATATAGGCTTCTCCCTGGATGATCTGCAGTTCAAAAAGCTGTCTTACCAAAGCGGTAGACATAAAAACAAAAACAAGCACCAGTACCGTCGTACGTTTTATTCGTATTTTTTTAAAAAATCTTTTTATTTTAGTACCCAAATAGACTCACTTTCTTTCCTTGCTGGATTATTCATGAAACGATAATTGATATAATGAAATCCCCGGTAGACGATCAGCGTAAGGATCACTGTATAAAAAATTTCAGGCAAAATGATCCTGTATAAATAAGTTCCCAGCCCCAGACGTCCGCGAAGCAGAAACTGCAATGCATACACGGAAAGTCCATACAGTAAGTCTCCAATACCTGCAAGCATTACCGGAACTTTTATATCATCATCGTAACAGATCCTGTGTGCATATCCGCTCAGGAATCCAATATACATATAGATCAGGGCATAAAACCCAAACACAGATCCATAAAACATATCTACTAAAAGCCCACAGAAAAATCCGGTCCACATACCGCTTTTTCTGCCTCGCATCAGTCCCATTGATACACAGAGGATCAGAATCAGATTCGGTGTGATAGAACCAATAGATATTATATGAAGAACTGTGCACTGGAACAGAAAGCTTATGAGGATCATAAAAAATAATGTTATTTTACTTTTCATCCGCAGTCGCCTCCTGAATCGGCTGAACACTGTCATCCACTGAATCCTGTTTGTTCACTGTAATCACAAGTACATTCTTCAGATGCTGAAAATCCACAGGAGTGACAATTGTACCTGTCTTTGTCAGATTATTGCTGTCCTGTTCGATTTCACTGACATATCCGATAAACAATCCTTCTACATACTTTTCACTGATATTTGAAGTTACAATACGTTCCCCTACAGTTACTTTATTGTTTTGATCATATAACTGGCTGAAGCTCAACTTTCCCTCGTCAATAAGTTCCAGATCACCCTCCACCACACAGTTATCCTGTGTGCTGACAGTCATTGCACTGACATTACTGCTGTCGTCAATAATAGATCTTACAGTTGCCCAGTGAGTTCCTACTTCTGTCACGATTCCCACCAGTCCTTTATCTGCAAGTACATTATTATCCACACGGATCCCGTCTGCTGAACCGCGATTGATCATGAACGTATCATACCAGTTTCCTGGATCCTTGGAAATGATCTCTGCAGCAATCTTTGGATACTCTGTATATTGCTGATCAAGGTTATACATTTGCTGTAATCTTACATATTCCGTCTGATCCTGGATCAGTTTATTATTCTGCTCTGTAAGACTGTCTATCTCTGCCTTTAAATTTTCATTTTCACTCAGGATTTCTTCTTTGTCACGCATACGGTCCTGCATTCCTTTCAGAACGGAACTGATTTTATTAATACTGTTCTCAAATGGAACGATCAGTATTCCTGCAGCATCCTGCAGCGGTGCAGTTGTAACACCTGATGCAAATGTAGCAGCAATACAGCTGACACAGAAAATCGTCATAACGGCCAGAAGATGTTTACTTTTTAATTTAATCTTAAAATGTACTTTCTTTTTCAGGTTTTTCATTGATGCACCCCTAAAAATTATAGTTTTCTCTGCGTAACCGGTACTGCCCATT
Organism: uncultured Blautia sp.; assembly: GCA_934437695.1. Lineage (GTDB taxonomy): Bacteria > Bacillota > Clostridia > Lachnospirales > Lachnospiraceae > Blautia_A. The sequence goes on from CAKSAW010000048.1 coordinate 2,925, forward strand.
TACGCAGTTCTTTATCTCTGATTATTTTTTCAAGGCCTGTAACTGCCGAAGTTTCATATAATTCCGACAGATTAAAGGTAAAGCCTGTATAACTGGCAAGATATTTGTCAATATAAGGTAGCCTGGTACTTCCTCCGGTTATGTAGATTCCCTGTTTTGCAATATGATAAGAAATCTGAGGAGGAATTCGTTCCAAAAATGTTTTCATTTCTGCTGCGATCTCATTCAGGCAGTTTATTATCCCGTCATTTACTACATAGGATGAAATAATCTCTTCCCGCGGAAGCCCGGAAATACAGTCAATTCCAACTACTTTGCGCACTCCTTTTTTCTGATCACTGAGGCGCCCCATTACCATCTTAAGTCTTTTGGCAGTTCTTGTTCCGATCTGCAGATTATATCTTTTACGTATTTCACTGCAGACAGACTCATTGATTTGTCTGCCTCCCAGAGGTATCTTTTTACTGATAATAACCTTTCCACCAGTAATGATCGCCACTTCAGTACTCTGTGCACCGATATTTACAATCATGTTTCCCTCAGGATCTTCCAGATTTACTCCCATGGCAATTGCATCTGCGATCGGAGCTTCCACCATAAATACACGGTTTTTCTTTAACCAGTGACCATTTGCCACATGAAAATATGCCCTCTTCTCAACAGCAGTCATATCCAGCGGAACTGTAAAATACATAACAGCACCAAATCCCAGAATATGATCGATCTTACGGATCATACTGTAAAGAACAATCTCCTGAAGTTCCAGATTTGCGATCATACCAAATGTCATTGGCGATGTAACCGCTATATCTGTAGGGGATTTCTCAAACATCTCATATGCTTCATTTCCCATTGCAATGATCTTACGGCCTTTTGATGCGATCATATTTTTCTCAATATATGTTTTGTTCCTAAAAAAAGAATAGACCTTTACGGAACTGCTCCCCAAATCTATTCCATATGTTTTCTCAAATAGCATATTCTGCCCCTTATTCTGTACATGTATTCCACAACCCCTCTTCTCTGAAACTGCAGTATCTCTGATCTCCGATCACAATATGATCCAGCAGATGTATTCCCAGTAATTCTCCAGCCTGATAAATCCTGGCTGTAATCTGTATATCATCCGGACTTGGTGCAGGATCACCACTTGGATGATTATGGACCAGTATCACACCGACCGCGTGGCGACGTAATGCTTCCATATAAATCTCTCTTGGTGTTACCAGCGAACCGGTTGCAGTCCCTCTGGTCAGTATTTTATCACCAAGAAAATGCCCTTTTACATCAGACATCATACAGATCACAATCTCCTGCTCTTCATGACGAAGCTCTTCCATATAATAAGCCGCTATTGAGACCGGATCATTCATGACCATCTGGGGTCTGGCAGCAGTTTTAGCGATCCGCTTAGAAAGCTCTCCAATACATTTGAGCTGAATTGCCTTTACCTGTCCAACACCATGTATCTTCATAAGATCCTGTACAGATACATGCATAAGTCCCATAAGACCAGGGTAAGAGGACATGTCCATAAATTTCAGGATTTCCTGGGCCAGTGCAAGAGAATTCTTACCCTGCGTACCACTTCGCAGGATCACTGCCAACAGTTCACTGTCACTCAATGAGCCTTCGCCCTGTGTAAAACATTTCTCATATGGCCGCTGTTCCTCAGGAAGCTGTTTCATGATATTATTCGTATTATTCATAAGTTTGCCGGGTGCTCTCTAAAGCCTTCAGGCAAATTGCAACTTATATATTAACATAAAAGAGGAGAGATGTACACTCTCCTCTCTGATTTTTATGTGAACTTTACATGTTATCGTAAACTGTTCACCGCATATTTCCTGCAGACAGTCTCAGCAACTTTTATGCCATCCATAGCTGCGCTGGTAATTCCGCCTGCATACCCTGCACCCTCACCGCATGGATAAATCCCCTCTATATTTGCTGTAAGTTCCTGATCCCGCACGATTCTTACCGGGGAGGAAGTGCGGCTTTCAATGCCACTGAGAAGTGCATCCTCTCTGTCAAATCCGGAAATTTTCTTTCCAAAAGCCTTTACTCCCTCTTCAATGGAATCACCTACAGCTTTCGGCAGAACGGAGCGGACATTCGTCAGTACATATTCCCCCTTCATGCAGGGAGTAACTTCTCCCAATGCTTTGCTTACCTGATCCTTGCAGAAATCCCCAAACAACTGGACAGGAATCCTGCCTTCCCCCAGTTCCCATGCCTTCCTTTCCAGATCACGCTGAAACTCCACACCTCCCAGCGCTCCTTTTTCCGGAAAATCCTCAGGTGTAACTGTTACGATCATGGCACTGTTTGCATTCCTGGAATCACGTGCCTGATAACTCATTCCGTTAACTGCAAGATGTCCCGGTTCAGAAGATGCATTGACCACATATCCGCCCGGACACATACAAAACGAATAAACACCTCTGCCGTTTTCACACTTATGTGTCACTTTATAGCTGGCAGCACCAAGCAGTTCATTTTCAGGCTCTCCATAAAGATCCATATTGATCATTTCCTGAGGATGCTCAATACGCAGTCCCACTGCAAATGATTTCGGTTCCATGTAAACACCGCGTTTTTCAAGCATCTTAAAGGTATCTCTTGCACTGTGTCCCGGAGCAAGCACACAGACTTCTGCCGGAATCTTTCTGTCATTATTAATCTCAACTTCTTTTAATACATCATTTTCAAAAATAAGGTCTGTCATCCTGGAACGGAAGCAGAACTTTCCGCCCATATCTTCAATCTCATGCCGCATTCTCTCAACGATTCCAACCAGGACATCTGTTCCCAGATGAGGCTTCTGCTGATAAATAATCTCTTCAGGCGCGCCGGCAGCAACAAAACGCTTCAGAACTTCATGATTACGTCCATAAGGATCCTTTACCAGAGTATTCAGCTTTCCATCGGAAAAAGTACCTGCGCCGCCTTCTCCAAACTGCACATTTGATTCCGGATCAAGAACTCCGTTCTTCCAGAAATTCTCCACTGTTTTCTGACGCTTATCTGCTTCTTCCCCTCTCTCAAGGATTATAGGACAATATCCTGCCTTTGCAAGATACCATCCACAGAAAAGTCCTGCAGGACCGCTTCCTACAATAACTGGAGGATGCGGCAGAGGTGTTTCGCCAGGAGAAGGAAACTCATATGCCTTTTCTTTTGTTAACATAATATTGTTATTGTTAACTCTCCTAACAATCTTCTGTTCATCCTTAATCTTTACATCTATTGTATACACAAAAATTTTGTCATTTTTATGTCTGCAGTCCAGAGATTGTTTTTTTATTTCATATGTAAAACTGTTTCCCGGATTCTTTAATGTTTTTGCAATCTTTTTCTCAAGCTGGATTTTTGTATGTGTGATGGGAAGTTTAAGCTGTGAGATCCGAATCATCTTTTATCCTCCTTTGCCGCATGTATGCCGGCCACTGCGCCGCTGCTCCACGCCCACTGCAGATTATATCCGCCACATGTACCGTCAATATCAAGAAGTTCACCTGCGAAATACAGATTTCTGCAAAGCTTTGACTCCATGGTATGTGCATTTACCTGAGAAGTATCCACACCTCCTGAGCAGACCTGAGCCTGTGCAAAAGCCATACCATCCTGTACCTCAAGTGGAAATTCCCTTATTGCAGAAATCAGCTGTTTTTGAGATATAAGGACTTTGATCAGCTTTTCAGGAAAAAGCCCCACCAGAAGCTCCCTCTCATTTTTATACGGGCATGCATTCTTTCTCACATGTAATAATTGTTTTAATTCTTCCTCTGACAATTCAGGCATGAAATTTATGCGCAGTTGTGCTTTATGTTTCTCTTTAACAGCACGAACACCATAGGTACTGATCTGAAATACAGGAATTCCTGAAACACCGTATTCTGTAAGCTGTAATTCACCTTTTTCAGATTTGCAAAATTTTCCATCAATAAAGAGAGAAACCTCTCCCTCCGTACGTACACCTGCCCATGCTTTAAAAGAAGAGCCCTTACATTTCAGAGCAGTAAGTGCCGGATAAACAGGGATGATCCGATGATGAAGACTTTTTGCCAGCTCATATCCGCTTCCATCTGCACCGGAGATGGCAGATGCCTTAGAACCATTGGCAAGTATAAGAGCATCTGCATCATAGTGCCATCCTTTGGTAAAGATCCGGAATTTTTTTCCATCTTTTTCACTCTTTGTGGCTTTTATCTCTGTAACCTGTTCATTTGTCTTTATTTTTACACCCAGACTGGAGGCCTTCATACACAATACATCCACAACGCTCTGCGCCTGATTGCTTCTTGGATAAAGATATCCGTTCCTGTCCATGGGATAAATTCCAATCTCTTTAAAAAATCCCACTGTATCTTCAACAGAAAACTGTGCAAGTGCATCATCAGCAAAATCAGGATACTTACCTCTGTATGCATCATCTGGCCTTGCGAGATTGGAAAAATTACATTTACCATTTCCGGTAGCACAGATTTTCTTTCCGGGTTTCTCATTCTGTTCCAGAACAGTAACTGCTGCCCCGTTTCTGGCTGCCATGATCGCTGCCATCAGTCCGGAAGCTCCGGCACCAGTGATCACTACCTGCCTTTTCTCCATATTCTATCCTCAATCTGTTAATCTGCTGTCATGATAAAGTTACAAGTCCCTTGTCAACCATTTTCTGAAGAGACATAAGTACTCCAAGTTTCGCATGCTCCCAGGTCAGTCCTCCCTGGAAATATACTGCATATGGCGGTTTCATAGGACCATCTGCTGAAAGCTCGATAGAAGAGCCCTGGACAAAAGCACCTGCTGCCATGATAACCTTGCTGTCATATCCCGGCATATCCCACGGCTCAGGATCCACATAACTGTCAACTGGTGCCGCTGCCTGGATTCCCTTACAGAATGCAATCAGCCCCTCAGGTGTGCCAAGGCTTACTGCCTGAATAATATCCTGCCGTTCCTCTGTGGAATCCGGAATAACAGGAAATCCTAATTTTTCATAAATATTTGCTGCAAAAACAGCACCCTTCAGTGCACCCTTGGTAATCATTGGGGCAAGGAAAAATCCCTGAAAAAATGAACGGTTTACGCCCAGAGTTGCTCCCACTTCACTTCCAAGTCCCGGACAGGTCATTCTGTAGGAAGCATTTTCCACACATTCCTTAGTGCCGGCAATGTAACCGCCGATCGGTGCAAGTCCGCCACCCGGATTTTTGATCAGGGAACCAACGATCATATCTGCCCCAACATCACTTGGTTCAATGGTATCTACAAATTCGCCGTAGCAGTTATCAACCATACAGATCACATCCGGTTTAATGCTCTTCACAAATGCGATCAGTTCCCCTATCTGCTTTACAGAAAAAGACGGGCGTGTCTGATAACCCTTGGAGCGCTGGATCTCCACAAGACGGGTCTTCTCATTGATCGCCTTGCGAATACTGTCATAGTCAAAGGTACCGTCTTCAAGAAGCTCTACCTGACGGTAACTTACACCATACTCTGCAAGAGAGCCCTTAGAAGGACGAATACCGATCACTTCTTCCAGGGTATCGTATGGCTTTCCTGCAGGTGCCAGAAGTTCATCACCCGGACGGAGATTTCCAAATAAAGCGATTGCCAGTGCATGAGTTCCGCATGTGATCTGCGGGCGCACAAGACATGCCTCTGTATGGAAGGTATCTGCATAAACCTTCTCAAGAGTCTCACGGCCGATATCATCGTATCCATAACCTGATGAACTTCCGAAGCATTCAGCACTTACCTTGTTCTTCTGCATGGCAAGGAGAACCTTCATCTGGTTATATTCTGCTGTTTTATCAAATTTCTCAAATCTTTCTTTTAAGGATTCCTCGATCTTATGACCAAAATCATAAACCTCTGAGGAGATTCCAAGCTGTGCATACATTTCTCTCATTATTTATTCCTC
>CAKSAW010000049.1 GCA_934437695.1 uncultured Blautia sp.
AGGGAGGAAATTGTAACTATGAGTGAAGTCATTGTGATTACTTCCGGCAAAGGCGGAGTAGGAAAAACCACAACTGTGGCTAATATCGGAACAGGCCTGGCAATGCTGGGGAAGAAAGTTGTTGTGGTAGATACAGACATAGGTTTGCGGAATCTGGATGTTGTTTTGGGACTGGAGAACAGGATTGTCTACAATCTGGTGGATGTGATCAATGGGAACTGCCGGCTGCGTCAGGCGCTGATCAAAGATAAAAGACATCCTGAATTGTGCCTTCTTCCATCTGCACAGACAAAGGATAAATCAGCTGTATCTCCGGAACAGATGATTAAACTGACAGATGATCTGAGGGAACAGTTTGATTATATTCTGTTAGACTGTCCTGCAGGGATTGAGCAGGGATTTAAGAATGCTATTGCAGGTGCTGATAAAGCACTGGTAGTTACTACACCAGAGGTATCAGCAATACGTGATGCAGACAGGATCATCGGGCTCCTGGAAGCCAATGAGATCAGAGATATCCATCTCATCATTAATCGTCTGCGTCCGGATATGATCTCCAGAGGCGATATGATGTCTGTGGATGATGTGACAGAGATTCTTGCCGTTGATCTTATAGGAACGATTCTGGATGATGAGCAGATCGTAATTGCCACAAATCAGGGAGAGCCTCTTTCCGGGAAAGCTTCCCAGGCTGAAGAGGAATACATGAATATCTGTAAACGTCTTCTTGGGGAAGAGATTCCCTTTGTGGATATTAACAGAAAGCAGGGCTTTTTCAGGAAATTAGGTCATATTTTTAAAAAATAGTTTTGTATGATTTTGTAAGGAGGGAATCTGTGTGAAAGCTTTTTTTAAGGAAAAGAAGCGTTCTGCCGGATATGCAAGGGATCGAATGAAACTTTTGCTGATCTCAGAACGTATTGACTGCTCTCCACAGATGATGAAAATGTTACGGAATGACATGATACATACCGTAAAAAAATACCTTACCATTGATGAGGAACAGGTAAAGCTTCAGATCACGCAGGAACCTGCGGTACTTCATGCGTATATTCCTGTTCTGAATAAAAAGGACAGATAAATTATGTTAAAGCAGTATAAATTAAGATTTTATAATTTCAGACTGATCATTTTTCTTATTGCGATCAGTCTGATAGGAGTTACGTTAGTAGGCACTGCCGCATCAGATCTGAAATCAAAACAGTTTGTCGGAGTGATACTTGGACTTGTGATCATGGCGATCCTTTCTGTACTGGATTATTCCTGGATAATGAATTTTCAGTGGATTATGTATGGATTTAATATCATCATGCTGATAGTTGTTCGTATTGCTGGTGACAGTGCCAATGGTGCTGCCAGATGGATCGGTATCGGTTCTTTCCGATTTCAGCCCACAGAATTATCAAAGATTATTCTGATCATTTTCTTTGCAAAATTTTTTATGGATCATGAGGAAACATTAAATACATTTAAAACTCTGGCATTATCTGCTGTACTTCTGGCAGTGCCCCTGTTTCTGATCCTGGAACAGCCTGACCTGAAAAATACAATCACAGTTGTGGTCATCTTCTGTATTATGATTTATATCGCAGGCTTAAGTTACAAGATCATCGGCGGTGCGCTGCTTATAGCAGTTCCATTGCTTATTATCTTTCTGTCAATTGTTGTCCAACCGGATCAGAATCTGCTGAAAGATTACCAGAGAAACCGTATTATGTCATTTTTGTATCCGGAAAATGAAGAATATTCTGATGATATTGAACAGCAGAATAACTCTAAGACAGCAATTGCATCAGGTGAGCTGGTTGGTAAGAAATTAAGCGGTGATGACAGTACAACTTCTGTTAATCAGGGAAATTTTGTGGCTGAAAATCAGACTGACTTTATTTTTGCTGTTGCAGGTGAGGAGTATGGATTTATAGGATGCGTGGTAATTGTACTGCTGCTGTTGGCAATATCCCTTGAGTGTATCCGGATGAGTCTTAGGGCAAAGGATCTGTCGGGAAGGATACTTTGCTGTGGAATAGGAGGTCTGATCGCACTACAGAGTTTTATTAATATCTGTGTAGCAACAGGTCTTGCACCTAATACAGGAACACCCCTTCCTTTTGTAAGTTATGGACTGACTTCTCTTGTAAGTCTGTATATTGGTATGGGAATCGTAATTAATGTAGGACTTCAGAGCAGCGCATACAATAAAGAAATCATTCAAAAAGAGATAGACAGAAGGGAGGATTACTTATGAGATTAGGAAAGGAATCTTCCGGTAAGATACAGAAAAAAAAGTCTGCCACGCCATATAAGCGTATGGAAGAAAATACACGTACCAAAAATGCCAGACCTGTACACACTGTAAAGTTACCAAAATCACAGATGCCATCCAGACAAACAGAAGAACACAAGGCTTTACAGCGTGTTAAATATCAAAAAAAACGTCGTAGATTAAAACGTATATTTGGAACTTTGGTCGGACTGTTTATAATTCTGGCAGTTTTGGGAGCTGCCTTTTATGGCTGGAATGTATTAAGCGGAAATTATTTTGGAACCCCTGAGAAAGCTTTTGACTCATCAGAGGTATTTACAAACGCATTGGCATCTAAGGAGAATATGCGATCAGAGTCTTTTGCACAAAAGTTGTGTGTTTCTGCAAAGGGTGATGCTGATCGTGTTAAAAATGTTGAACTGGAAGAAGGACAAAAGGGACTTCTGTTTAGTCTGAGCAACCATAAAGTACTTTATGCAAATGGAATTTATGATAAAGTATATCCTGCAAGTATTACAAAAATCATGACAGCAATGATTGCGTTACAAAGCGGGAAACTGAATGATACAGTTACGATCACCCAGGAAAATGTTACACTGGAAGAGGGATCACAGGTCTGTGGGTTTGTAGCCGGAGATCAGGTTACTCTTGATCAGCTTCTTCATTGTCTTCTGGTATATTCCGGAAATGATGCAGCATCTGCTATTGCCGAATATGTCGGTGGCACTACGGAAAACTTTGTACAAATGATGAATGCATATGCTGCAAGACTTGGATGTACAGGAACACATTTTACAAATCCCCATGGTCTGCAGGATGAGAATCACTATACAACACCATATGACATTTATTTGATGTTGAATGAGGCATTTACATATCCTGAATTTACAGAGATCACAGAGATGCCCTCCTATACAGTAACATATACAGGATCGGATGGAACAGAGAAGAGTACAACACTGACTGCAACAGATCACTATCTTACAGGAGAAGCAACAGCTCCAAAGGATGTTACAATCCTGGGAGGTAAGACCGGAACAACAGGAAATGCCGGTAACTGTCTGGCAATCCTTACACAGAATGCGTATGGTAAAACTTTTGTATCAATTGTAATGGGAGCTTCTACAAAAGAACTGCTTTATCAGGAGATGAATTCATTGCTTCAGAATATTAACAATTAAGTTTGTCTCTAAGATTATCGGTTGCACATGAATGCAGAAGGAGAAAACAATGAGCGATTACATTACAACCTATACAGGGAAACACATTAATCCGGCAGATCCGGATCCTGACTTTATCTGTATTAAAGATATTGCACATGCCCTGTCTTTAATCTGCCGAGGAAACGGACAGGTAAAGACATTTTTCTCAGTAGGTCAGCATTGTATTAACTGTGCCAGAGAAGCTCTTGCAAGAGGCTATTCAAAGCGTATAGCGTTTGCCTGTCTTCTGCATGATGCCGGAGAATGCTATTTATCTGATGTGCCAAGACCATTTAAAAAGACTTTAAAAGGATACAAAGAGCAGGAAGAACACCTGCTGGATCTGATCTATCAGAAATATCTTGGCGGTCCGTTAATTGCAGAAGAAGAAAATTTATTAAAAGAAATCGATGATGATATGCTCTGGTTTGACCTTACCTTTCTTCTGAATGAACCGCAGAAAGAAGAACAGCCAAAGGTTCATATTACGGTAGATTATAAAGTAAGGGATTTTGAAGAAACTGAAAAAGAATACCTGGAACTGTATGAGCTTTTTGCAAAAACTATGTAATTAATAAAGAATATTTAAACATCCTGATAAGTCCAAATACCTGTTATTATACAGGTATTTGGGCTTATTTTAGTGCTAAAAACCATCCCCACCTCTCAAAAAACAGGTTGCTGAACAGACATAATCTATATTATAATGTACATATAACCAAACTCACTTGGAGGTGATAATATGCCATTATTGAAAGAAAAAACCTATACGATAGATGATATATATGCTTTACCAGAGGGGGAAAGAGCAGAATTAATTGATGGTCATATGCATATGATGGCACCACCAAGCCGAAAACATCAGAAAATATCAATGGAGCTTTCCAGTATCATTCGTGAATATATCCGTTCACATAAAGGAAAATGCGAGGTATATGCAGCACCGTTTGCTGTTTACCTGGACGAAAAAAGTAATACCTATGTAGAGCCAGATATTTCTGTAATTTGTGATCCAGATAAGTTTGATGATAGAGGGTGTAAGGGTGCGCCTGATTGGATTATTGAGATTGTGTCACCTGCAAGTAAACAGATGGATTATTATACAAAATTATTCAAATACAGAAATACAGGAGTACGTGAATATTGGATTGTTGATTCATCAAAAAATCTGGTTGTCGTGTACAATTTTGAATTAGGTGAGACAGAACAATATACTTTACAGGATTCTATCAAAGTGGGAATCTATGATGATCTTGTGATTGATTTCGGAAATATGGAATTATGAGTGATAATATGACAAAACATGCAAAAGAATATATGAATGCTGTAATTGAAACATTACAGAGAAAATATAATATGACTGAGATTGAAGCATATGACAATATAGAAAGCTTTATTTTCAGTGAAGGGAGCATATACAATGGATTGGAATTTAAAGATTACTGATATGGCAGGTGCTACACCAGAACATTCATCAGTTATTGTTAATTTTGTGGCTGCGGTCAGATATCAGTTAAAAAACAGCACTTGTTATGTTTATTCCGATAATGTACAGTACCGTTTTAAAGATGTTGAGGGAAATAATAAGATCGTCATTCCTGATGCCTCTATAAACTGTCGCACTAAATCCAGGAGAGGGAATACATTTACAGATGCCCCACGCTTTGTTATGGAAGTTTTATCTCCGTCAACTGAAAAATATGATCGTACAGAAAAGATGGAATTATATGCTCAACAGGAGATAGAGGAGTATTGGATTGTTGACTGGCGAACAAAAACAATAGAGATTTATGAACTGGACTATGATGAGAATGATATTCCCAAATATTATCTCTGGAAAACTATTAGCGAAGAAAACAAGGATGAATTAAGATTGGTTCATTTTCCCAATATTAAGATAACCTTTGAAGATCTGTTTGATGAGATTGACTACTAAGATATAGTATGGAATTGTAGGAGGTGATTAGAAATGCCATTGCTCAAAGAAGAGTATACAAAAGAAGAAAAAATTTTACACCAAACACATACCAAGATATAAGAAAATACAAAGAGTTCTGAAATCAAACAGAAGTATTCCATAGTGATAATTATCTCCAAAAATCCAGTAAAAACATGCATTTTTTAAAAATTCAATAAAAATTCACAAAAAAGAGTAAATACCCCTTGTGTTTTTGAATAAAATGCACTATAATATAAAACATATTAATTGAAGTTTTTAGTCAAAATTAATATTATATGTGTCTAAGGAGGAAAACAGCATGGTTGAACTGATTGTAGGAAAGAAAGGCAAAGGCAAAACAAAAGTACTGTTAGATAAAGTAAATGGTGCGGTAAAAGAGGCAAATGGAAGTATTGTCTACTTAGACAAGAGCACAAAGCATATGTATGAACTCAATAACAAAGTACGTCTTATTGATGTATCAGGATTCCCTATTAAAAATGCAGACGAATTTGTAGGATTTATCTGCGGTATCCTTTCTCAGGATCATGATCTTGAACAGGTTTATCTTGATAGTTTCCTTAAAGTAGCGAAACTGGAAGATAAAGATATTACAGGTACTTTGGGACAGTTAGATGAGATCGGCAAACAGTTTAATGTTACTTTTGTGATTAGCGTATCTTTAGACAAAGAAGAAATTCCTGAAGCGCTCCACGATAAGATTGGTGTAGCTTTATAAAAACAAAAGCAGACAGGAAAATTGTCTTTTTATTAATACTAAAAACTACATAACGTAAATAAAAGGATATCTGTCAATATATTTCTGCAGGTATCCTTTTTATTGCATTTTATAATCATACCTGTTATTATGTAGAAACAATAATAAAATACACAGGTTACATAGTACCAATGTTTGTGAGTGAAGATGATTAAAGGAGAAATCTTATTATGGAAGAATTATACAGAGCAATTGAGAAAAAAATAAAAGATGCAGGATATGCGAGACCTATTTCCGGTGAAGCGGTTTACGGAGATATCTGTGACCAGATTGAAGGGAAGGAAAATGGCTCCTATGTCTTACTTTCCAAGTTTGAAGATGATGTTATTTTTGAATACCATATTACTATTATGGATGATGAATTTAATCTTGGTGTACTGACAATGCGTACTCCGGAAGGGGTATTTGAAACCGATTTTGATGAATGAAAGAAAAATGAATCTGTGGCGTTACTATAGATGAATGATCATCTATGGGCAGCGCCACAGATTTTTCTGTCCTGATTTGTAGTAAAAATCAATCTTGGCGTAAGTGAACGGCAGAGGCTGCTTTGCGTCTTCGGGCATCATCCATAGCTGCATAATGCTGTCTGGTGGTGTTAACATCTTTATGCCCAAGAACATCTGCCACGAGATAAATATCGCCAGTTTCCTGATATAAAGCGGTTCCATAGGTGCTTCGAAGCTTATGAGGTGTTATTTTCTTGGTTTTAATAATAGCTGCTGAATATTTTTTTACAAGATTTTCAACAGCCCTGACGCCAATCCTTTTTTTCTGGGTAGAATAGAAGAGAGCATGTTCATGACCGTCTAAGGCAACAATATTTTCTCGAACAGCGATATATTCTTTCAGGACTTTTTCAACTTCCGGACCAAAATAGACAACCATTTCATTTCCACCTTTACGGGTTACCCTGATCCCGTTATTTTTAAAATCTACATCTTCAATATCAAGTCCTACACATTCAGATACTCGGATACCTGTGCCAAGCAGGAGAGTAACAATAGCGAGATCACGCTCCTTGGTTTTCTCATAGAAAGCCTTCTTTTTTCCAGTAAGGTTATCTCCGCAGCTTTCAATATAATCAAGCAGAATAGCGACTTCATCAGCATCCAGACGGATAATATTTTTTTCTTTGGACTTCGGAGATTCTATAATAAACATAGGATTGTAATGTATAAATTCGTGTTTATAATAGTACGCATAAAAACTTCTTAAAGCAGAGATTTTTCTCATCATTCCACGGCTACTGTTTGTTTCAGTTTTGTCCCCGTTTTTGTAAACTTTTAAGTATTCCAGATATTCTTCAATATCCACAGGCTGCATTTGTTCTAAAATATCCACAGTAAAATCCTTTAAGGAGCAGTTTTTAAATGCAGGATTTTTTTTGAGAATAAATTGAAAAAAAATACGTATATCATAAGCATAGGAAATTCGGGTTTTAGATGTAGTACGCGTTTCGATTGCTCTGAAAAAATCTTTGCAGAAATCCGGAAGTGTATCCAGAACCTCACGAAGGGCTAAGGTATTTTGGATTTCAACCTGTTTGTGGTAACTTAGTTTTTTAGTGTCATTATAATTATCCATAGAAAAACTCCTTTTTAGTTATATAATTTTTTAAAATAAATTTCTACTATAAAAATTACGATTGATTCTGTAAAAATGAAAAGTAAAAAATAAATTATTTATGTTTAGATGATATGGATACATAAAAATATATAAATTAAACATAATATATGTTGCGGGCAAAAATGGGATTTGTAAGAAGCAGTTTGTATTTTTACATCAAACTATTCGAAAAATCGGTATTTGGCGAATAGTTAAAAGGGTATAAAAATAACTGCTGCTTCAATCATTTTATGCCGATCTCATTCGTTTAATCTGAATGTGTATCATGTTTTAAATTAAGGATAAAATTTCCTGCTACTTTTGCAATGTTAAGTTTAATTTTTAAATCTCGGATCTGTATAGTAATCATATAAAAAATTGTGTTGGTCGTCAAGTGATTTTGGAGTAAAAAGCGGTCAGCATCTTACAGGAGAAACTCCAGGGGATACGACCGCTTTGACTTATTTTGCCGGCATTTTATTTTTGTTATTTATTTCTTCCCACGCCTCATCATCAAATTTCTGTTTTTTAAAGTAATAGATTCTGTCTTCGTCTGTAATCTCGCGGATTACTTTGCATGGATTTCCAACTGCAATCATATTATCCGGGATATCTTTGGATACCACACTTCCAGCGCCAATCACTACATTGTTTCCAATGGTAACACCCGGAAGAATCACTGTATTTCCGCCGATCCATACATTATCTCCCACTGTTACAGGAATTCCGTATTCATATCCTGAATTACGGCTGTCCGGATGCACCGGGTGACCTGCTGTATAAATGGAGACATTTGGCGCGATCTGAACATTTTTTCCAAATGTTACTTTTCCCACATCAAGGATTGTCAGATTATAATTGGAATAAAAATTCTCGCCTACTTCAATGTTCCAGCCATAGTCACAGTGGAATGGTGCTTCCACCCAGACATTTTCGCCTGTTTTTCCAAAAATATTCTTAATCATCTGAGGCGCTTCCTTACTCTGTCTGGATGGCGGCAGCTGGTTAAA
>CAKSAW010000050.1 GCA_934437695.1 uncultured Blautia sp.
GAGGTCTATCAACTGTTTTATATCAATCCCCTTGCCTTCATAGTGATTGAAGTTCATAGTATCCCCATCCGGATTCAATGCCTTTACCAGATTCTGTTTATACTGTTGTTTCAGATACGCTTCCTCCCCATAGAGAAGATACACCTGTCTAAAATTTCCCGATTTAATGTCTGCCTGTATGTTTTTCAATTTTCTACTCCTGGCTGTTTTATCTGTAACTGTTCAGCAACCTGTCTTTCTATTCACAGATACAAAGATACCAGACTGCGGAACAGCTACTTTCATTGTATCAATTTCATCACATAATAGCCAGCAGAAATTTTCAGGTTCTTATTCAGCCGCCCAGTTCTACCATCCTGTTGATGCATCTTCCTGCACCTTCCATAACATTCTCAGGAAGGATTATCTCCTCTCCTCCCTGTCCTTTCAGACAGTTATAGATGTCCATTAAGGTAGTAACCTTCATATTCATACAGGTAAGCTGCACTGCAACTGGATAGAATTTCTTATCCGGACATTCAAACTGAAGATGCTCCACAATGCTGTTTTCTGTTCCGATGATAAATTCTTTATGTTCCGATTTCTTTGCAAAGTCCATGATCCCTGTGGTGGAACCTACGAAATCAGCCTGCTCCACTACTTCCTGACGACATTCCGGGTGTACCAGGAAAAGTGCATCCGGATGTGCTGCCTTAGCTTTTTCCACATCTTTTGCACTGACCACTATATGTCTCGGACATCCGCCTTTATAAAATGCAAAGGTTTTCTCCGGAAGTTTTTCTGCCACATAATGTCCCAGATTAGGATCCGGAATAAATAAAATCTTATCCTCTTCCATTTTTCTGCAGATCTCAACTGCAGATGAGGAAGTAACGCATACATCACATTCTGTTTTCAGTTCTGAAGTTGTATTGATATAGGCAACAACTGCATAATCCGGATACTGCGCTTTTAATTCACGAAGACCTTCAAGATCAAGCTGTTCTGCCATCGGACAGCCGGCCACTGGATTTGCCAGCCATACTCTCTTATCAGGACTTAAGATTTTACAGGTTTCCGCCATAAAACGAACACCGCACATGATCACGCCTCTGCAGTCTCTTTTGGCTGCCTGCACACTCAGACCATAGGAATCTCCTGTATAATCTGCAACTTCCAGAATCTCCTGACCCTGATATGCATGTGCAAGGATACAGATATCCTGTTCTTTTTTCATTCGCAGGATTTCCTGCTGAATTTCTGCTATTGTCATTTTCTAAATTCCTTCTTAGTATTGTATGTTGTTTTTATATTTTCCCTATTCCTGCTGTTCCTTTTCCCAGGGCTGAAGCGGTGCAAGAAAGCCCGCCTTCTCCAGCTGTTCTCCGATCAGATCCAATCGTTCCTGACTGGCAGCTTCTACCAGATGATAGTGATATCCGGAGGTCGCATTGCTTAACACAGTAGAATGACTGCTGTTGATCGCCTGGACAAACTCGTTTACATCCTGTCTGGAACGGATATCCATCTCCGCACTGACGCGCCCATAAACTCTGTGGCTGATACTGATATTTTTCACCCTGCCGCCACAGTCCACGATCAGGTTCAGTTCTTCTGCAGCCTCCTCCTGTCCGTGTCGTACCTTAAATTCTCTGGTACAGGCAATATCTTTATCCTGCTGCAGCACATATCCTCTGGTGGTAGACAGAATTCCCGGTGTTGAAGCACGTATCACTGCCATATCCTGCACGATCACCTGTCTGCTTACTCCGAACTGCGATGCCAATGCCCTTGCAGCCACAGGTTTCTCCGCCTGATTAAGTAACTTTAATATCTCAGTTCTTCTCTGAGCAGTATTCATGTTTTTCATCCTTTCTTCATGATATATCAGATACATGCGGATCACTTCTCTGCAGAAGCAGATCCCGCAGTTCTATATTATATTGCATGAAGATTTTTCATGGAAATATCAAGGATCGGAGCTGAATGTGTCAGCGCACCGCTGGAAACAAAATCTACACCTGTTTCCAGGATTTTTGCAATATTTTCCTTTGTGATATTTCCGGAGCATTCTGTCTGTGCCCGTCCTGCAATCAGTTCCACAGCTTCTTTCATCATTTCAGGTGTCATATTGTCAAGCATAATAATATCAGCACCTGCTTCTACAGCTTCCTTTACCTGATCCATAGATTCTACTTCAATCTCGATCTTACGGACAAATGGTGCATATTCCTTTGCCATAGCCACTGCCTTTGCCACACTTCCCGCTGCTCCGATATGGTTATCCTTAAGGAGTACACCGTCAGAAAGATTATATCTGTGGTTACATCCACCACCTACACGTACAGCATATTTTTCAAAAACACGGCAGTTAGGTGTTGTCTTTCTGGTATCCAGAAGTGTTACCTTGCTTCCTTCCAGAAGTTTTGAGACCTGATTTGTATAAGTAGCAATACCGCTCATTCTCTGAAGATAATTCAGGGCAACTCTCTCTCCTGAAAGCAGAACGCGGATATCTCCTGTCACTGTTCCAAGAAGATCACCTTTCTTAACTGCATCTCCGTCTTTAAAATTAAAAATGATTTCTGTTTTCTCATCCAGAATCTGGAATACTCTTGCGTACACATCCAGTCCGGCAATAATTCCATCTTCTTTTGCGATAAGATCTACAGTTCCTTTTACTTCGCCTGGCATAACTGCATTTGTGGAGACGTCCTCACTTGTAATATCCTCCTCAAGCGCCATACGGATCAGCTTATCTGCCTGCATTTTCATTGTAATACTATTCATGACTTTTTCTCATCCTTTCAATTTCTCTTAATACGGTTTCGTGATAGCCATTCAGCAATTCCTCTCTGCTGTCATATATTTTCATATCAATCGCATCTGCTCTCACATAATCCGGTGTCTGTCCAAATATCATATCATCTGCAGCCTTTCTTGCAAAGACCAGAGATTCCAGAAGTGAATTACTTGCCAGACGGTTTTTTCCGTGGACACCATTACAGCTTGTCTCTCCGCATGCATAAAGTCCGTTCATGGAAGTCCTGCTTCCCAGATTCACCTTGATTCCGCCCATAAAATAATGCTGGGCAGGAACAACAGGGATAGGTTCTTTTCTTGGGTCAAAACCTTCCTCCAGACACTGCTCGTAAATATGAGGAAAATGTTCCATGATCGTTTTTTCTCCAAGAGGACGCATATCTTCCCATACAAACTCTGTTCCATCCTTTTCCATCTGTGCAAAGATCTTCTGGCTCAGAATATCTCTTGGCTGTAACTCACTGGTAAAGCGCTGTCCGTTTTTATCGTACAGAAAAGCTCCTTCACCTCTGACTGATTCTGAGATCAGGAAACGACGTCCCGGCTTTTTGGAATACAGAGTAGTTGGATGAATCTGGATATAATCCAGATTTTCCATTTTCACATGATGTTTCATGGCAATTCCCAGTCCATCTCCTGCTATATGTGAAAAATTGGTGGAATTTTTGAAAAGTCCGCCGATTCCGCCACAGGCAAGGACTACATATTGAGAATATACCGGAAATGCCTGATCATTCTGATCCATAACAATAATTCCACATACAGTATTATCTTTGGAGATCAGATCTACCATTGTCATATACTCACAGATTTCTATATTTTCTTTTGTCTTCGCAACATTCAAAAGTGTCTGTGTGATCTCTTTTCCTGTAATATCCTCATGAAAAAGAATTCTTGGCTGGGAGTGTGCCCCTTCTCTGGTAAATGCCAGATTTCCCAGACCATCTCTGGTAAAATCCACATGATAACGCAACAGATCTCTGATAATATCATTGGAACTGCGGATCATCAGGTCTACTGCTCTTTTATCATTTTCATAATGTCCCGCTCTCATAGTATCTTCAAAAAAATTCTCATAATCATCTTCGCCGCGCAGCATACAGATTCCACCCTGGGCAAGAAAAGAATCTGACTGATCTGCCTCCTGCTTTGTAATAAGCAGAATTTTCATTTTCTCCGGAAGATTCAGTGCACAGTACAGTCCGGCTGCTCCTGTTCCCACAATAATGGCGTCATAATGTTCTTTCATATTTTTTTCCTCACATCGGTATCAGGTCTGATTTATTTTTGTCTGTGCAATTATACTACCCAGATATACAGGTGTCAAGACACCTGTATATCATTATGACAATATTATTTACAGATGGTAACAGCCCCACAATCTCTGGTGATAAGCACTCTGCTTCCGCTGTCCTTCAGACGTTTCAATGTATCAGGGGACGGATGTCCGTAAGTATTCGTAGCAGAACAGGAAATAACAGCTAATTCCGGTCTGGTTATTTCCAGAAAATTTGCTCCTGTGGAATATCCGGATCCATGATGGGCAGTTTTCAGGAAATCCACATCTTCCAGCAAGCCATTCTCTATCAGCTTTTTTTCTGTTTCCATTCCGATATCTCCTGTAAACAGCCCTCTAAAATTTCTGCTTATCATTTCCAGTACCATTGCATCCTCATTAACCTCTTCCCCGGAAGCATCGGACTGAGGCCATAAAACCTTCAGTCTGGTGCTTCCGTATCTGATCTCATCTCCTGATTTCACAGTAAGTATCCGCACTCCTGCTGCTTCTGCCAGTTCTGTCAGTTCCTGATAATTTTTGTTGTCCTGAACATCATGCCAGTCCGGAAGAAACAGGTTTTCTATCTCCAGACAGATCAGATCCTTTTCGCTGAATTCCAGAAGCTGCCTTACTCCACTGATATGGTCTTCGTCTGTATGGGAAATATAAATTCCGTCAAGTCTGGAAATCCCTCTGCTTTTCAGATAAGGGAGCAGTTGGTATCTTCCCAGCTCTTTCTTATTTGTACTGCCTCCATCGATAAGGATATTCCATCGATTTTCAATTTCCACTACAATTCCATCACCCTGTCCCACATCCAGACATGCGATACGAAAATCTTCCCGGGGCTTATAACCGATCAGCAGCAATGCCAGACATATCAGGCCTGTGCCTGCAGTCCTGATTCTCCACATATGTAAGCAGGTCCTGTTTTTATTCTGTTTTGCACATTCCTTTCGGGATAGAGCTATATATATCCACAATGTTCCTCCAAAAATCAGATAATAAACCACAATCTGCCACACTTCCGGCTTTCCGCCTGTCCAGGTACAAAATGGAATTTTTCCCAACATCACTGTCAGAAATTCGTATCCCTTCAAAATGACCCTGCCCGGAACAGCAGCCCAGAATGCGCCCTTTACAGTAAATAATCCCAACAGCGCACCTGCAGTTCCGCTTCCCAGCACAATTCCCACTGTAGGCAACACCAACAGATTCAAAAAAATCCCCAGCATTGATACCTCTCCGTAAAACCATAGTATCACCGGAAGAGTTGTCAGCTGTACAACTCCTGACGCCAGAAATGCCTGCAAAATTTTATCTCTGATTCCTTGATTTCCCCCTGCCTCACCTTTTTTCTTCCTGTCTGATACCTTCATACTTTCCAGTACCAACGGCCAGACACACCCAACACCTGCAACAGAGCCAAATGACAACAGGAATCCTCCATCCAACAGATATGCCGGATTCTCTGTCAATATCAGAATTGCAGCAACAGCCATACCTGTAGGCATGTCATAAATCCTCCCTGCAATTTTTGCGCCCACTGAGAGCAGAAACATGCACACAGCACGCATGGTAGAGACTCCCCCTCCGGTCATCATCCCATACTGGAGCATGATCACCAGCGACAATAATCCTGCAGGCCAGATGCCCAACCCGATTTTTTTCAGCAGATTATACAGTCCCATTCCCAGAAGACTGATATGAAGCCCGGAAATCGCAAGGATATGGATAATCCCGGCCATCTGATAGCGCATCTTCAGCTCAGGATCCAGATTTGTTTTATCGCCAAGCACGATTGCCTCAAATGCCCCTGCTTCCTTTCCGCAGGTATTCTCCAGAATATCTGTAAATTTCTGCCTCATATCTATCAGAAATTGTCCGTATTTCCAATGATCCCGGGAGCGTTTCTTTATCATCCCTTTTTTCATAATATAATAAATACGCTGGCATGCAAAATATGCCCGGCTGTCAAACTCGCCTGGATTTGTGGGGCTTTGCACCTCCTCCAGCTTTCCGGACACCAGAATAAGACTTCCTGCCAGAAGTCTGCTGTCACTTTTCTGTTTTAAATAAACCTTTACATTATTAATGGAAACTTTTTCAGAATTGTAAATAAGATAAGTATTTTTCAGATATACAGATTGAAAGTCTTCATTTTCCTGGCACCTTACCACCTCCCCGCAGATGGTGGATTCCGGGTGCTTTTCGATCCATGTCTGCACAGACTGCGGCAGCGGATTCCCCCTTATCAGGGAAAACCCAAGCCAGTCTGTCAAACACAGAAAAACAACCAGAAGCAGGCACAGGATACACACAGGGCGTCTCCTCACTCTTGCTCCTCCTTTTATTCATAACTAATCTCTTTGGTTATTTCTCAATAACAAGCTTATCATTCCGTTCATAGAAACGATATAATGCCATCTTCTCACCAAAGATATCCTGCTTGTCGCCTGACCCTACAGTAATTTGCACCTTGTCAGCTTCCACTGCATCGAGCAGTGAATTCACCACTGAATATACCGGTATTTTTTCTGATATATCCAATGCATAAGAAGAAAACACTCCGTCAAACGCCACATAACAGATTCTGTCTGCAATGGTTATATCCAAAACCTCTGCAGTCTCCGGAATAGTTGGATAATGACCTTTCTCCAGCGGTCCCTTCATCAGCTGCTCAAGAACGATCCTTTCTTTTGGGATACTTCGTTTATACCGCACAGTACGCTGCTCCTTTACCAGTTTCTGTCCATCCTTGTCTGTAAAATAAAGGGTAAATGTATTGCTGCAGTAAGCATCCGGCTCACTGCCTGTAAACTCGGCAAAAGTATCTGCAGTCATATTTCCCACTGCCTGTCCCCTGGAATCTGTCAGATCTTCATTTTCTATTGTAAAACGTACAGAAGTGATTCCCGGAACCTGAAGGAAGGTCTTTACAACCCCGGCCCTTACAAGTAACTCCCTTGCACGGCTCATGCCACTGTACTGACTGTTAAAATTCACCACCAGCACATTCTCTTCTATACTGTAGTTCATCTGTACTCCTTCAGGAAGCAGACTGATCCTTTCTGCAGAATCTGTCTTCTGACTGTTCATCCGCTGCATCATATCCTTAAGCATATAATCTGCTGTTGTCTCCTCCGGAAAGTAACTTTCTTTCTGAAGCTGTGTTTCGTCAGTACTGATATCATACAGATAATATTTTGCTTCCTGTTCATTCGGATCCTTATGCACTTCTACCGAACATCCCGTCATAAGAATACTCAATATCAATGCTGCTATAATTATTAAAAATTGTTTTTTCACAATGGCACCTCCTATGACGGTATATATGACAGAGGAATGCGAACAGAGAATGTAGTTCCCTCTCCCTCTTTACTGAATACTTTGATCGCTCCATGGTGCATTGCAATAGAACTCTTGGTGATCGCCAGTCCAAGACCGGTTCCTCCGATTTCCTTTGAATGTGATTTGTCTACACGATAGAAACGCTCAAAAATCCTCTCAATACTGTCCTCAGGGATTCCCATACCGGAATCTGCCACTGTTACATAGAAATATTTATGGTCTGCATCCAGAGACACACGGACCCAGCCATCATCTACATTATATTTGATACCATTTTCCACCAGATTGCTGATAGCAAGTGTAAATTTCACCTCATCCACATCTGCCTCTACAGGGCGGAAGCAGTCCAGAATCAGATCAATATTTCTCTTATCTGCGATCGGACGCAGACGCTTGAGAATATTCTCCAGAAGCTGATTGATATCCATATGTGTAATGTTTACATCTGCTGCTTTCTTGTCCATCTTGACCAGTGAGAGCAGGTCTGTAATGATCTTGTTCTCTCTGTCAATCTCAGCAGTAATATCACCCATAAACTCCTGATATAGCTCTTCGGGAACTCCCTGCTGTCCTACCAGCGAATCTGCAAGAACTTTCATGGAAGTCAGTGGTGTCTTAAGTTCATGAGACACATTGGATACAAACTCCTGTCTGGACTCGTCCAGGATCTTCATACGATTGACCATCTTGTTAAATGCATCTGTGATCAGCTCTGTCTCTGTGTAGTCAGGAACACTGATCTCTTCATCCAGTACACCGTCTGTCAGGTCTTCAATGGATTTGGTTACCCTTGCGAGAGGTTTTACCAGGATCGTTGACAGCAGCCACGCAAGAAATACAGAAAGAACAATGATACTTCCAATCATCATCACGCCTCTCTGTTCCATTTCTGCAAGTGTTTCCGCAATATCAACAGCCGAAACGCTTACCAGCATCACACCCTGAAGCTGCTGCACATCCGGACTCTGCACAGGAACCGCAAGTTCCAGTACTTTACTCCTCCCATCGTAATTACTTGCATCTTCCCCCTTAAGGCAAGCTATAGCCAGCGAACTCAGTAGTGTCTTTCCCTCTTCTGTATGAAAGGTATCTCTCACTATCTTAAAATCTCTGTCAGCCAGCAGGATGCGTCCGTTATATATATTGGAAAACAATTCCAGCTTGCTGTTTACAGTTTCTGAATCTGTATCATTGAGATAATTCTCCCTGATGATCAGATTACACAGGATAT
>CAKSAW010000051.1 GCA_934437695.1 uncultured Blautia sp.
GGTAAAGAGAATAACGAGATCGACTACAAGGATGTAGCAAAATTAAGAAAATATGTTTCTGAAAGAGGAAAAATCCTTCCAAGAAGAATCACAGGAAACTGTGCAAAACATCAGAGAGCACTGACAGTTGCTATCAAGAGAGCACGTCATATGTCTATGATGCCATACATTCAGGACTAATTCTGAAGATGAATGATAATGCTGTTCCGCAATTTGCGGAGCAGCATTTTTACGTTATGTCAGAGAAAAATAAATGTGTCTTTCAGTTACTATGGTAAATTTTAATCAAATCTGTTATAATACATTTCAAAGAGCGTTTTTTTACCATGCTCTGGAGTGTGTCGAAAAACCATTCCCACAATCTGCACACCCCGCTTTGTGGTATACAGGTGAAACAATAGAATGAAGAACGGAAAGAAAGATATGAGTAATAAACTGAAATTAAAAGGGCATATGAAAGTATTTCTGAGGTGGCCTTTGATTCTCACAGCTTTGCTGATCGTACTTAATATCTGGGTATATTTTGTCAGTGTGAAAGCAGGACTCATTGTATCAGGCGGTATTCTTATTTATGCAGGAATTGCTGCAATGATACTTCGATGCCACAGACCTTTCATTGTAAATGACCTGATAGCCTTTGCAAATCAGTACGATTCACTTGAGAAGAGAATCCTTGAGGAACTGGCATTGCCCTATGCCATTATGGATATGAATGGCAGAATGATCTGGTCCAATAAAGTATTTGCAGAACTTACAGGCAAGGATCAGTTTTATAACAAAAATATAAGTACTATTTTTTCAGATGTGACAGCTGACAGTCTCCCGGTTGCAGAGAAGAAAGAAATCAGTGAGATCAGTACTCAGTTTGGAGAGAAGATTTATCGTATTTCCATGCAGAGGGTGGATCTTGGCGAGATTGTGACAAGCAATGAGATCCTGGAGAATGCGGACAGGAATGTCAGTCTTATTGCCATGTATATGTATGATGAGACTGAACTGAAGGAATATATTAAAAAGAACGAAGATAATAAGCTGGTTGTAGCTCTGGCTTATCTTGATAACTATGAGGAAGCTCTTGAGAGTGTGGAAGATGTAAGACGTTCTCTTCTGATCGCTCTGATAGACCGAAAGATTACCAAATATTTTTCAAATTTTGATGGTCTTGTGAAGAAACTGGAGAAAGATAAATATTTCCTGATCATGCGCCAGAGTTCTCTGGAGGCTCTGAAAGAACAGAGATTTCATATTCTGGATGAGGTAAAAACTGTTAACATCGGAAATGAAATGGCGATTACTTTAAGTATCGGTGTGGGACTTAATGCAGCTACTTATATTCAGAACTATGAGTACTCCCGTATTGCAATAGAAATGGCTCTTGGACGCGGTGGTGACCAGGTTGTTATCAAAAATGGTAATAATATTACCTATTATGGCGGTAAGACTCAGCAGATGGAGAAGAACACCCGGGTAAAAGCAAGAGTAAAAGCTCAGGCATTAAAAGAGTTTATGAGCACGAAAGACAGAGTTGTTGTTATGGGACATAAGATTACGGATGTGGATGCTCTGGGAGCAGGAATCGGAATCTACCGTGCAGGCAAGACTCTTGGAAAACCGGTCCATATTGTAATTAATGATCCAACAAAATCCATCAGGCCCCTGATCGCAGGATATCTTGACAATCCGGATTATGAGCCCTCAATGTTTGTTGACAGCAATCAGGCAAAAGATCTGGTAGATAACAATACAGTGGTTGTTGTGGTTGATACAAACAGACCAAGTTATACTGAGTGTGAGGAACTGCTGTATATGACAAAGACAGTGGTTGTACTGGATCATCACAGACGTGGCAGTGAGGTAATAGAGAATGCAGTGCTTTCCTATGTGGAGCCTTACGCGTCTTCTGCCTGTGAGATGGTAGCAGAGATCCTGCAGTATTTTTCAGATGATCTGCGCATCCGAAATATGGAAGCAGATTGTCTCTATGCGGGGATCATGATTGATACAAACAATTTTACTACACGTGCAGGTGTACGTACCTTTGAAGCTGCTGCATTCCTGCGAAGAAGCGGGGCAGATGTTACAAGAGTCCGTAAGCTGCTGAGAGATGATCTCAGATCTTATCAGGCACGTGCGGAGGCAGTCAGAACTGCGCAGATTTACAGAGACTGTTATGCAATATCCAGATGTCCCAGCGAAAATGTGGACAGCCCTACTGTTGTAGGTGCACAGGCAGCCAATGAACTTCTGAATATTGCGGGAGTTAAGGCGTCTTTTGTACTGACTCAGTACAATAATGAAGTTTATATCAGTGCCCGTGCCATTGATGAGGTCAATGTACAGGTAATGATGGAAAAAATGGGTGGAGGCGGTCATATGAATATTGCCGGTGCCCAGGTAAAGGCTTCTCCGGATGAAGTGGAGAAAATGCTTAAAGACATCATAGATCAGGAATATCAGGAGGAAAACATAAAATGAAAGTAATCTTACTTGAGGATGTAAAAGCACTTGGAAAAAAAGGACAGATTGTAAATGTAAGTGACGGATATGCGAGAAATATGATCCTTCCGAAGAAACTGGGGCTGGAGGCAACTCCTAAGAATTTAAATGACCTGAAGCTTCAGAAAGCAAATGAGGAGAAGGTTGCAAAAGAAATATATGAGGCAGCACAGGCCTTTGCAAAGGATCTTGAGACAAAGGAGATCATCCTTACACTGAAGACCGGAGAAGGCGGAAGAACCTTTGGTTCTGTTTCTTCCAAAGAAATCTCCGAGGCTGCAAAGAAACAGTTAAATCTTGATATTGATAAAAAGAAATTGCAGCTTTCTGAGCCGATCCGTACACTGGGGGTTACTCAGGTTCCTGTCAAATTACATCCTAAGGTAACTGGAACTCTTAAAGTATGGGTAAAAGAAGCATAGGTCTTCCAGGAGGGATAAAGAATGGAAGAAGCGCTGATTAAAAGAATACTCCCCCACAGCATGGAGGCAGAGCAGTCTGTAATCGGCTCAATGATCCTGGACAGAGATGCAATCCTGGTTGCATCCGAGATACTTACCAGTGATGATTTTTATCAGAAACAGTATGGCATTATATTTGATGCGATGGTAGAGTTATGTAATGAAGGGAAGCCGGTGGATCTGGTGACCCTTCAGAATCGTTTAAAGGAGAAAGAACTTCCGCCGGATATCAGCAGTATGGAATATGTAAGAGATCTGATCTCTGCAGTTCCCACCTCTGCAAATGTGAAGTATTATGCAAAGATCGTCAGTGAGAAAGCAGTTCTTCGAAGACTGATCAAGGCGAACGAGGAGATTGCTAATACCTGTTATCTGGAGAAAGAGAACACAGAGATCATTCTGGAAGAGGCAGAAAAGAAATTGTTTAATATTCTTCAGAGACGTAACAACGAAGAGTATGTTCCGATCCAGCAGGTTGTTCTCAATGCCATCAACAATATTGAGAAGGCGTCCAAACTGAAGGGATCTGTAACCGGTATTCCTACAGGATTTGTGGACCTGGATTACAAGACATCAGGTATGCATCCCTCTGATCTGGTTCTGATCGCAGCACGTCCTTCTATGGGAAAAACAGCATTTGTTCTGAATATTGCACAGTATATGGCATTTCGTAAAGATGTCACAGTTGCTATTTTTAGTCTGGAAATGTCAAAAGAGCAGTTGGTAAACAGACTTCTGGCCATGGAATCACATGTGGATTCTCAGAATATGAGAACAGGTAATCTGAAAGATGAGGACTGGACGAAGCTGGTAGAAGGTGCAGATATTATCGGTAAATCTAACCTGATCATCGATGATACTCCGGGAATTTCTATTGCAGAAATGCGTTCCAAGTGCAGAAAGTATAAGCTGGAGCATAATCTTGGAATTATTATGATCGACTACCTGCAGCTGATGAGCGGAAGCGGCAAAAGTGATTCTCGTCAGCAGGAGATCTCAGATATTTCCCGTTCACTGAAAGCCCTTGCCAGAGAATTGAATGTGCCGGTGATCGCATTGTCGCAGCTTAGCCGTGCAGTAGAGCAGAGACCGGATCACAGGCCCATGCTTTCTGACCTTCGAGAGTCAGGGGCTATTGAACAGGATGCAGATGTGGTAATGTTTATTTACAGAGATGATTATTATCACAAGGACACAGAGAAGAAAGATATTGCGGAGATCATTATTGCCAAACAGAGAAACGGTCCGATCGGTACCGTAGAACTGGTATGGCTGCCAAGATATACGCAGTTTGTAAATATGAAAAAATAATGATGAGGCAGATGTCTGGCAGCTTGCATAACTGTGAAAATACTAAATAGTCATAAAATAAAAAGTTTACAGGGAAACAGTACAACGTGTAGATTAAGTACTGTTTCCCTGTTTTTTGTGAAAAAATGCAGATTTATGAAAAAGTTTGTCAATCAAAATTTCTTGCAATCTCAGGCAGGTGTTTTTATAATAAAATATAAGTGGTATCAAACATGCTTTAAAGATTGAGTTACTGATCATGCAGGAGATGATTTCTGATAAACAGTAAACTCAAAAAGAGGAGGGGCAGCATGGAGCAGCGGTATACTGTGACTCAGACAGCAGAGATTCTTGGTGTAAGGGCATCAGTCCTCAGATACTGGGAGGAAGAACTGGAACTGAGAATCTGCAGGAATGAGCAGGGACATCGTTACTATACGAAAAATGATATTACACTTCTGGCTAATATAAAGGAACTTAAGAAAAGAGGACTTGCTCTGAGGGCGATCAAAGAAGTGGTTCCAAGGATATCAAAGACTGTTCCGGGAACTACTGAAAGTAAAGTGAAGTTGTTGGAGGATGAACAGCCTGAGAGGGAAAAACTGCTTGAATTTCAGAAAATCCTGGAGCGTCTGATCACTCAGGAGTTACATATGAAAAGAGAAGGAGAAGATCAGTGCCGTGATCTGGATGAAACGATCCGCAACAGACAGCTTGCAAGAAAGGAAGCTGCCGCAGCGCTGGACAAAAAGAGCAGAAGATCTCACAGGAGACATTTTTCAAACACACTCTAGAATTGCCATAGATAAAAACAGCTTCATCTCTGCAACAAACAGAAATGAAGCTGTTTTAAAATCATAAATTATTCTGCTGGATGAATAGCCTCTGTTGGACATGCATCTGCACATGTTCCACAGTCTAAGCATGCATCAGCGTCGATTACATAATGCTCATCTCCCTGAGAGATAGCTTCTGCAGGACATTCGCTTTCGCATGTTCCACAGCTTACACATTCGTCTGAAATTACATATGCCATAATTATAATCCTCCTTATTATAATAACGTTTTAGTGCCTCTTTCGAGGTTCTGCATACATTTTAATATATCTTTCTGCGAATTACAAGTATAAAATACGATACATTATAAAATAATATTGAGTTAGCTTTACCTTACTTAACAAAAGCAAGTAATAGTCTGCTAATATACAAAAAAAATAAGAGTGTCAAAAAAATAATGCGTTTTTCTTGAATTTATTGACAATTTAGATGTAAAAAGGTATAGTAAGAGTACTTGCAGAGAGGCATAACACAGGAAGTTGTGCCTCTTTTGTTCCGTAACAGGAGACAGAAAACAACAGAATGGAGGAATGAAGAATGAAGAAAGCGTTGGCAATCGGACTTGCAGCAGTAATGGCAGTTTCTATGAGTGCACCTGTATTTGCAAGTGAGGACAGTGAAGGTGGTGCAGGGATCGCAAAAGAAGACCTGAAGATTGGTATCATCTATATTGGTGATGAAAATGAAGGCTATACAGCAGCTCATATGGCTGGGATTGATGAAATGGAAGAGAATCTTGGAATTGATGATTCTCAGGTTATTGAGAAAACTCTGATCGGTGAAGACGAGGGATGTTACGATGCAGCAGCAGACCTTGCAGACCAGGGATGCCAGATTGTTTTTGCAAACAGTTTCGGACATGAGACTTATATTCTGGAAGCAGCAGGGGAATACCCGGAGGTTCAGTTCTGCCATGCAACAGGAACCCAGGCAGCATCCAGCGGACTTTCCAATATGCACAACTACTTTACAAATATTTATGAAGCACGTTATGTATCCGGCGTGGTGGCAGGTCTCAAATTGAATGAGATGATCGAAGATGGCACAGTAAAGGAAGATGCATGTAAGATTGGTTATGTAGGTGCATTCCCGTATGCAGAGGTTATTTCCGGCTATACTTCTTTCTATCTTGGTGCAAAGAGTGTATGTCCGTCTGCAACAATGGAAGTAAAATATACAAACAGCTGGGCAAGTTTTGACCTTGAGAAGGAATGTGCAGATGCACTGATCTCTGATGGATGTGTACTTATCAGCCAGCATGCAGATACAACAGGTGCACCGACAGCATGTGAAGCTGCAGGTGTTCCTTGTGTGGGATATAACATTGATATGACATCTGTTGCTCCGAATACAGCACTTACCTCTGCATCTATGGACTGGGGTGTGTATTACACATATGCAGTACAGTGTATGATCGATGGTACAGCTATTGACACTGATTGGTGTAAAGGATTTGCAGAAGGTGCAGATAAGATCACAGCTCTCAATGACAAGGTTGTAGCAGAAGGCACAGAGGATAAGGTAAAAGAAGTTGAAGATGCGATCATTGATGGTTCTCTCCATGTATTTGATACCTCTACATTTACAGTAGATGGAAAAGAACTTGATACATATGAGAAAGATGGAACAGAATATATTTCTGACGGATACTTCCATGAATCTGAATATGGTTCAGCACCGGCATTTGATATTGCAATTGATGGAATTACATCTATTACACAATAAAGCCTGAAAACAGGCAGAGCTGCCTGACGGCAGCTCTGCCTGTTTTATGTTATGGGAAATTGATCCGTAATGTTCCTATAACATAAAAAAAGCCCTCCGGGCAGGATTCTTTCTTATCATTTGTGCAAAGGAAGTCTCCGGACAGGAGGTTTTTTTTGCTGTATTATGGAAGATATCAAAGGATAATTCCATAATTCAGAAATATGATCAGAATGTGCTTTCAGGTACAAAAAAATTCAGAGAGCATATTAGATGAAAAGAGGAGGAAACGATAGTGGGAGAAAACTATGCACTTGAACTTAGGGATATTTCCAAGCGTTTTGGCTCAGTCCAGGCAAATGACCATGTAGATCTCACACTGAGAAAGTCGGAGATTCTTGCCATCCTGGGAGAAAACGGAAGTGGTAAGACAACTCTGATGAATATGATCTATGGAATTTATTATCCGGACGAGGGACATATTTTTGTAAATGGAAAAGAAGTAACGATCCGTTCACCAAAAGATTCCTATGAACTGGGAATTGGTATGGTACATCAGCATTTTAAACTGGTAGATGTCCTCACAGCAGCAGAGAACATTGTTCTGGGTCTTCCTGGTAAGGGAAAACTGGATATGAAGAAAATTACAGAGGATATTCAGAAACTGGTAGATAAATATGGTTTTGAACTGGATCTGTCACAGAAGATTTACGAGATGTCTGTTTCACAGAAGCAGACAGTAGAGATCATAAAGATGCTTTATCGTGGTGCAAGGATCTTAATCCTGGATGAACCGACAGCAGTTCTGACCCCCCAGGAGTCTGACCGTTTATTTGATATTCTGAGGAATATGCGTAAAGATGGATGTTCTATTATGATCATCACTCACAAGCTGCAGGAGGTTCTGGCATTATCTGACCGTGTGGCAATCCTGAGAAAAGGAAAGTATATTGATACTGTAGAGACAGCACAGGCAAATGCACAGAGTCTGTCAGAGATGATGGTAGGCGGCAGAGTAGATCTGAATATCGATCGTCCTGAACCGGAAAATGTAAAGAAACGATTAATAGTTAAAGGTCTGAACTGTAAAAATAAAGAAGAGGTAAAAACTCTGGATGATATTGACCTGACAGTAAATACAGGAGAAATCCTTGGCATTGCCGGTATATCAGGAAGTGGACAGAAAGAATTCCTGGAGGCGATTGCAGGACTTCAGGAGATAGAAAGTGGTTCAATCACTCTTCTGGATGACAGCGGAAAGGGAATGGAGCTTGCTGGAATGGATTCTATTTCCATTAATAAAGCGGGGATCAGTCTTGCCTTTGTTCCGGAAGACCGTATCGGTATGGGACTTGTGGGAGATATGGACATGACTGACAATATGATGCTCAGAAGCTATCGCAATGGAAAAGGACCATTTCTTGATCGAAAAGGACCAAAAGCTCTGGCATTAAAGATCAAAGAACAGCTTGAGGTTATGACTCCAAGTATTTCGGCACCTGTTCGTCAGATGTCAGGGGGGAATGTGCAGAAGGTTCTGGTGGGAAGAGAGATCGCACAGAATCCAAAGGTACTTCTGGTAGCTTTTCCAACAAGAGGTGTAGATGTCAATACTTCTCATGTTATCTATAAACTTCTGAATGAACAGAAGAAAAAGGGCGTTGCAGTAGTCTGCGTTATTGAAGACCTGGATGTAGTTCTTGAACTGTGTGACAGAATAGCTGTATTCTGCGGAGGCAGGATCAGCGGGATCGCAGATGGAAGAACTGCAACAAAAGAAGAAATCGGACTTCTTATGACGAAACATGAAAAAGGAGGGACGCAGGCATGAAGAAAGAACCTTTCTTACAGGTAAGTAA
>CAKSAW010000052.1 GCA_934437695.1 uncultured Blautia sp.
ATGAGCCTGATGAAGAAGATGGATAAAGATGAATAAGGGAGGACGGCATGAAACGTAATAATAAATTTTTCTCAATGCTATATGTGGTATTATGTCTTGCTTTCTTTTACCTGCCGATCCTGGTGACGATGATCTTTTCTTTTAACTCATCCAAGTCACTGACAAGGTTCACAGGATTTTCCCTGCGCTGGTATCAGGAACTTCTGAGTAACGGAGAAGTGATCAAGGCAGTTTATGTATCTGTTACTGTTGCTATTATTGCAACGATCGTTTCTACTATACTTGGAACAATCACTGCAATCGGATTATCAAAGTCAAAGAAAGTGATCAAGGAGCTGCTGCTTAATATTAATAATATCCCGATCCTGAACCCGGAGATCGTAACAGCCATCAGTCTGATGCTTCTGTTTTCCTCCCTGGGATTCAGAAAGGGATATCTGACAATGCTTCTGGCACATATCGCATTCTGTACGCCATATGTAATTACCAGCGTTTATCCCAAGGTAAGAGCACTTGATCCTAATCTTGCCAATGCTGCCATGGATCTTGGTGCAACTCCTCTCCAGGCGCTGACAAAGGTTATTGTGCCTATGATCAAAGAAGGGATTTTTGCAGGTGCACTGCTTGCATTTACCATGTCCTTTGATGATTTTGTCATTTCTTATTTCGTATCAGGAAATGGTGTAAAGAATATCTCTATCGTTGTATATAATATGACGAAGCGTATTAATCCTACGATCAATGCCCTGTCCACAATTGTGATCGTGGTTATCATTGCAGTGCTGCTTATAGCAAATCTGATTCCAAAGCTGAAAAGGAAAGCGAAGAAACCTAATCAGAAGGTTGTGAGAATTGTATCAGCAGTTCTGATCATTGCAGTGACAGCAGGACTGATCAGATGGGGATTTGTGGCTCAGTCCACTCATATACTGAAGGTATACAATGCAGGAGAGTATATGGATCTTTCGCTTCTTGAGGAGTTTGAAAAAGAATACAACTGTACCATTGTTTATGAGACCTTTGAGTCCAATGAAATGATGTATACAAAACTTTCCAGTGGCGAGACTTATGATGTGCTGATTCCATCGGATTATATGATCCAGAGACTGATCAAAGAGGAATATCTGCAGGCACTTGACTGGAAACAGATCCCAAATAAGAAAAATCTCCTGAATGACGTTATGAACCAGAGCTATGATCCGGGTAATCGTTATTCCTGTCCGTATTTCTGGGGAACAGTGGGAATTCTTTATGATAAGACAGTGATAGATGAGGCTGACCTGAAGGATGGCTGGGATCTTCTGTGTAATCCGAAATACAAAGGAAATATTTACATGTATGATTCAGAGCGAGATTCCTTTATGATAGCATTGAAGGCGCTTGGATATTCTATGAACACCACAGACGAATCTGAGATCCAGGATGCATATCAGTGGCTGATCGATCAGAGAGATACCATGGAACCAATCTATGCAGGTGATGATGTGATAGATAACATGATCTCAGGTAATAAGGCGTTGGCTGTTGTGTACTCAGGTGATGCATCTTACATTATCAGCGAGAATCCGGATCTTGATTATTTCACACCGGATCAGGGTACGAATGTGTGGTATGATGCAATGGTGGTCACAAAGGACTGCAGCGAAGTAGAGCTTGCGCATGAATTTATTAATTTTATGATCAGTGATGAATCAGCTCTTTCCAACACGGAAGAAGTGGGGTATACTTCTACTGTAAAGAGTGCCTTTGAAACCATGAAGGATGGAACATATGCAGGGGTCAGCTCTTATATTCCTGATATTACCAATCCGGAGAATGAGATCTTTGCCTATCAGAAGCCGAAGATCAAACAGAAATTTGCAGAACTCTGGACAAAGGTAAAAGCAAAGTAAACAATCACGGAAACATCACAGAACAGACATTAGAAGGGAGACTTATTATGAAAAAAAGAATACTTGCAGTAGTAATGTGTGCATTAATGACCGGAACGGTATTTACCGGATTTAAGGATGCGGGAGATGACAAGGAACTTGTGCTTTTTACCTGGGAAGGTATGTTCCCACAGGAAGTTCTGGATGATTTTGAAAAAGAAACGGGCGTTAAGGTTGTTTATTCGAACTTTGATACAGATGAAACAATGCTTGAGAAGCTTTCCATGGCAAAAGGCGGGGATTATGATATTGTAATTGCAGATGATTATATTCTGGAAACCGCCATTGCAGATGGACTGGCTGAAAAGCTGGATAAAGACTCTCTGGAAAATATTGGAAACATTAATCCGTTATATCAGGGACAGTTCTATGATCCTGATGATGAATATACAGTTCCCTATGGAGCAGGTATTCCATTGATCGTCTATGATCCGGAGCAGGTGGATATTGATATTAAGGGATATAAGGATCTCTGGGATCCGTCTCTTGAAGACAGTATTGCCCTGACTGCAAACTATCGCGTGATCAATGGGATCACTCAGCTTTCCATGGGCGAGAGCATGAATGAAGAGGATGTAGATGTGATCCAAAAAACCGGTGAGAAGCTTCTGGAGCTTGCACCGAATGTACGTCTGATCCAGGATGATAATACACAGAATGCACTCCTGAACGGAGAGGCAAGTGTTGCATTTCTTTATACCTCTCAGGTAACAGCTGCTCTGGCTGAGAACCCTGATCTGAAGGTTGTATATCCTGAAGAGGGACTTGGATTTGGTATCATGGGAATGTTTATTCCAAGTGAAGCGCCGGATAAGGATGCGGCATATTCCTTTATGGATTATATCCTGCAGCCGGAGGTTTCGGCAAAATGCATGGATTATATTGGTTATTACAATACAAATAAGGCAGCAGACGAACTGGTGGATCCTGGTCTTGTAGTTCCGGACAGTGTGACAAAGGGCGAGATCATCCAGAATGTAAGTCAGGATGCAGATGCACAGTATCAGAAGAACTGGACTGAATTTAAGGCTGCCTGCGACTAAGGAGTTTGATTTAATATGGACATTTACAAGGGAACCGGTGTCTTTTCCGGAATCGCCATCGGTAAAATACTGTATTATCACAAAAGTGAGTATCAGATACGACAATATGAGATTACAGACATTAAGGCAGAACTGAATGTTTTTCGCCAGGCCCGTGCCGGAGTTATGGAACAGCTGACAGGATTATATGAAAAAAACTGTACAATCCAGAAGACTCAGGCGGAAGTTTTTCTCAGACAGAAGAATCTGCTTGAGGGAAAAAGCTTCCAGCGTGCCATTGAGAGTATTATTCAGAATGAGAAAGTGAATTCTGCATATGCAGTAATGACTACAAGAGATGAGATGGTCAATACTTTCAGAAATCTTGAGGAACCTGCCATAAAGGAGAGACTGGATGATATACGAGAGATATCGGACCGTCTGATCAGTGAACTGGGAGGGACTTCTCCAAGAATAGATCTTGGTGATGAGCCTGTGATCGTTGTCACTGAGAGTATTACGCCTACGGAGCTGATGGAGATGGACAAGGATAAAATGCTGGCCATTGTTACACACCATGGCTCTGACATGTCCCATGCAGCAATCCTGGCAAAGACTATGAATATACCGGCTCTGGTAGGGATTGATACAGATTCGGAATGGGACGGACAGCAGGCTATTGTGGACGGATATACAGGAAGTCTGTACATTAATCCTGACAGAGAAGTGAAAAAGGAGTATGAGATTCGCAGAAGAGCTGATCTGGAAGAACGGGAAGAACTGCTGAAATTAAGAGAAGAACCTGATGTCACAAAGGATGGCAGAAAAATAGAGATTTATGCCAACATCGGAAATATGGATGATCTGAACAGTGTTCTCTACTATGGGGCTGCCGGGATTGGTCTTCTGCGCAGTGAGTTTCAGTATCTTGGAAGAGAGAATTATCCGCGTGAAAATGAACTGTTCCTGGCATACAAAAAGATCGCAGAGACTATGGGTGACAGACTCACTGTAATCCGTACTGCTGATCTGGGCGCAGATAAGCAGGCTGATTATCTGGATATCCCGGATGAGACAAATCCTATTATGGGAAACAGGGGAATCCGTCTTTGCCTTGACAGAAAAAGAATGTTCAAGGCTCAGCTCCGTGCAATCTTCAGGGCAAGTGCCTATGGGAATCTGGCATTAATGTATCCCATGATCACCTCTGAAGAAGAAATGGATGAGATTGAGGCAATTATCAGAGAAGTAAAAGCAGGTCTGGATGAAAAAAGAATTCCTTATAAACCAATAAAAACAGGAATCATGGTTGAAACCCCGGCAGCAGTTATGATTAGCCGTGAGCTTGCCAGAAGAGTAGATTTCCTGAGTCTGGGAACAAATGATTTAAGTCAGTATACATTGGCAATGGACAGACAGAATCCCCTTCTTCGCGGGAAATACAATGATCATCATCCCGCAGTTCTCAGAATGATCAAAATGGTGGTTGATGCAGGGCATGCGGAGAATAAGCGTGTCTGTATCTGCGGAGAGCTTGCTGCAGATACTGCTCTGACAGAAGAATTTCTGAAGATGGGAGTGGACTGTCTTTCTGTAGTTCCTGCATGTATATTGCCGGTAAGAAGAGCGCTGAGACAGGTGGATCTGGACGGCTTTATGACTCATCAGAAGCAGGAGGGACCTTGTGAAGAGTAAAGTAGTATTACTTCCATGTGAGGAATATGATGAGGAAAAAATCTATACATTGCTGAAACAGGGGCTGGAGCTCCTTGGCGGACTGGGATCTCTGATCCCTGATAATGCGAAAATCCTGCTGAAACCTAATCTGCTGAAAAAAGCAGAGGTAGAGAAAGCAGTTATCACACATCCTGTTGTGGTCGGGGCATTTGCAAGGATACTCAGAGAGTGTGGATATGAAAATATTGTACTTGCTGATTCCTGCGGACATGGAACTACCCAGGCAGTGATACGTGGAACAGGGATGGATACTTATCTGGATAAATATCAGATCCCGGCAATTGATTATTCAGAGGGAGTCAAAACTGCCTATCCTCAGGGAGTCCAGGCAAAAGAGTTTGTACTTCCCAGGGAACTGTTGGAGCAGGACTGCGTTATTTCCCTGAGTAAGATGAAGACACATGCATTAGAGCGTATTACAGGTGCTGTTAAGAACAGCTATGGATTTGTATATGGATTTCATAAGGCGAAAGGACATACACAGTATCCAAGTGCGGACAGCTTTGCAAGGATGCTGATCGATCTGAATAAATGTGTGGCACCGAGGTTCTATGTGATGGATGGGATCATGGCAATGGAGGGAAATGGACCTGGTTCCGGTGATCCGATTCCTATGAATGTAATTCTGATGTCCACAGACCCTGTTGCATTGGACAGTGTGTTCAGCCGTCTGATATATCTGAAACCGGAGATGGTTCCTACAAATTATCACGGTGAGAAGATGGGACTGGGTACCTGGAAAGAAGAGAATATTACACTGTTGACCCCAGAGCGTGAGGTATCCATGCAGGAGGCTGTGGATAGATACGGAAATCCGGATTTTAATGTAGACCGCACAGAGGTGCGTAAGAATATCTGGACAAGAATGGCAGGTGCATTAAACATTTTCCAGAAGAAACCATATATAGAAGCAGATAAATGTATCCGATGCGGAATCTGTGTGCAGAGCTGTCCTGTTCCGGGAAAAGCGGTAGAATTCCGAAAAGGAAAAAACAAGCCGCCTGTATATGATTATAAGAAGTGTATCCGATGCTTCTGCTGCCAGGAAATGTGTCCGAAAAAGGCGATCAAAGTGAAATAGCAGGCAGGATTCTGATAAAAAGAAAGCACATAACAGAAGATGAAGACATCTCTTTTGAGGTGATTTTCATCTGAGGTTATGTGCTTTTTGTTGTTATGGCTGATCCGGCATAAGTTTTTTATGCCTGTCTTCCAAGGCTCCTGCTTATTTCACGGATGAATTCCGGAGTGGTGCCACAGCATCCTCCGATTACAGAGGCTCCATTTTCAATCAGAACCTTCATATGTTCTGCGAAACTTTTTGCATCCATACTGTAAACGGCATTTCCCTGATCATCGATTATTGGCATACCTGCATTTGGTTTGGCGATAACAGGGACAGATACGTTCTCTTTGATATTGCGGACAACGGATACCAGCTGGTCAGGTCCTACAGAACAGTTGATACCAACTGCCGCAGCGCCTGCACCCTCAAGGGCAATCGCAGCTTCCACAGCATTTCCTCCGCTGAAAATGCTTCCGTCAGCTTCTACGGTCATTGTACACATTACAGGAAGAGAACTTACAGATGCAGCCGCATCCAGTGCAGCCAGTGTTTCTTCGATATTGATCATAGTTTCCGCAGCGATCAGATCAACACCTGCATCTTCCAGAACTTTAATCTGCTCACAGTATGCTTCGTATGCCATTTCGTATGTGAGGTCACCGGCAGGCTCCATCATCTTACCTGTTGTGGTAATATCACCTGCAACATAAACCTTATGTCCTACAGCTTCCCTGGAAATATTTACAAGTGCATGGTTCATTTCTGAAAGCTTATCCTGTAATCCGTGAAGTCCGAGACTGTAACGGTTGCCGCCGAAAGTTGGCGCATACACGATCTGACTTCCTGCTTCCACATAAACTCTCTGGAGATTCTGCAGAATCTCTTTATGCTCCATGATCCATGCCTCTGTACAGATCCCTCTGGGCATGCCGGATGCCATAAGGTTAGAACCGGTAGCTCCGTCAAGCAATACAACATTTTGTGTCAGCTTCTGAAATTCTTCTTTTGTCATGGGAATTTCCTCCTGTGTTAGTTGATGTAGTTGTTATTGCGTCACTGTCTGGTGTCAGACAGTGCTGCTGCCATCTGACATTATAGCATAGCTTCAGCCATAAAGGGAAAAAATTAAAATATTTTTATTTCGTAAGAAGCATTAAAGATCTCATCTTCGTCCAGTACATTGATATTTGGTTTTTGGGAAAGTTCTTCTTTAAAACCGCAGTCATCACATCTGCCCATCCATGGTTCCAGGCATACAAAAGAGGAACCGGGCACAGACCAGATGCCGAAATTCGGGAACCGGTGGCAGGTAAGCTCCAGATAAGGTGTTCCGTCAGGAAAAGCAATTCCGGCTTTCTCAATCTGACCGTCAAAGACCAGTGCGTCATTGTCAAACATATGAGCATCAATTCTGCAGGTTCCGTCAGTGAGTTCAAGAGTCTGAGTCTGGCCTGGAAGAACAGTACCGGAAGTCTGATCCAGAAGCAGATAAGTGAGAGATTTCTGCCCATCAAATGTTAACAGATAATCTTCCTTGCTGTCAGTACTGCCGCAGGCAGGAACGTTAAAAGCAGGATGTCCTCCGATTGTGAAATACATTGTTTCATCGCTGTGGTTTATAACCTCCCAGCACACACTGACTTGATTCTTTTCCAGAACATGCTTGATCTTCAGCTCAAAATCATAAGGATAATTTTCTTTCGTGGCATCAGAAGATCTCAGTCTGTGAGTAATGGAATCAGCAGTCATATCCACACAGGTAAATTCGCTGTCTCTGGCAAATCCGTGCTGTTTTGAAGGATATTCCGTTCCATTGATGCGATAGTGATCTTCAAAATGACGTCCTACATTAGGGAAAAGAACCGGAGCGTGGCGTTTCCAGTAAGTCGGATCTGCCTGCCAGATCACCTCTCTGTTATGTACTTTATCAAAAATGCTGCAAAGTTCAGCGCCGTGATCATCTACAGATACTCTGAGATAGTCGTTTTCAATTGTATGAAGCATAGGTGTATCCTCCTTGAATATAAAATAATTTCAGGACAGTCAGAGTCCGATATTCAGGATATCTTCTGCTGATTCTGACTACTGACCTGATTATGTTTTGATGTCAGGGTCAAAAGGTATTTTGCCCCTAACTTGATATCTGCGAATTGCTCCGCTACAAAGCAGCTCCCGCAATTCTCATGTTCCGAGTATATCACAATACTCAGATGAGTACAAATATAGTTGTAAATACACAAAAAATATCATATAAATATTGGTTTAGTGCAAAAAAATATAAAGATATCATAATGCTTGATAAAAACTGTATGTATAAAAATAACAATAAATTGTTGACTAATTAAATTAAATTTGTTACAATTTACCTCAACGAGTCTTAGAACATTTTACAAACACGTTCTGGGAAATAAGGACATAATGAAAAAGACATGAAAACAAGGAGGTCATTGCTATGGCGAAAAAAAGAAATATCATTGTTGGACAATCAGGAGGACCTACTGCAGTAATCAATTCCAGCCTCGCAGGAGTTTATAAAAATGCTATTGAAAGAGGTTTTGATAAAGTATATGGAATGCTTCATGGAATCCAGGGATTACTGGATGAACAGTATATTGACTTATCAACACAGATCCATTCAGAACTGGACATCGAGTTACTTAAGAGAACTCCATCTGCATTCTTAGGTTCCTGTCGCTACAAGCTTCCTGAGATTCATGAAGATAAGACGATTTATGAGAAGATCTTTGCGATTTTAAATAGACTGGATATTTACGCGTTTATCTATATCGGTGGAAATGATTCCATGGATACGATCAAGAAACTGTCTGACTATGCGATCCTTACAGG
This sequence comes from uncultured Blautia sp., assembly GCA_934437695.1. Classification (GTDB taxonomy): domain Bacteria; phylum Bacillota; class Clostridia; order Lachnospirales; family Lachnospiraceae; genus Blautia_A. The sequence goes on from CAKSAW010000052.1 coordinate 8,604, forward strand.
ACAGAC
>CAKSAW010000053.1 GCA_934437695.1 uncultured Blautia sp.
TCACCGGTTGTAAAATACCATGAATTTTCCATTTTTTCCAGAACTGCTTTTTCACTGCCGTTTACCTTTACAGAAATCTGATTTTTTGCAGCCTGTACCTGTACTGAAATTCCCAGACAGCAGATCACTGCTATCAGCCAGATAAAAATCTGATTTTTCTTCTGTATCTTCTTTTCCATCTTTTTATTCTCCATTCAGCCGAACATACCGGCAGGTATTTGTATCCTTTTATTCTTCTGTCATACTCAAAACGGCTTTCGGATTCTCCAGACAAAAGTTCTGTATCTCCTCCAGAAATCTCTGACCATATTTCTTCAATTTATTCTCTCCCACACCTGAAACATCCAGCATTTCTTCTTCATTTGACGGACACTTCACACACATATCTATCAGCGTCTTATCGCTGAATACAATATATGGAGGCATAGCTTCTTCTTTTGCAATTTCCAGACGCAATTTTCGCAGTAACTCAAATAAATCATAGCCGGCAGATGTCAGTGCATCTGTGCTTCGTTTTCTCACAGACTTCTGGGATTTCTTCTTTTTGTCCTGCTCTTTTTCTGCATAAGTTCTTATAATTACATGAGTATTTACATCCTTTAACGGAGAAATATCCCCCAGTCTCAGAACGCTGTAGCGTTCCTGCGTCTGACAGAGATATCCCATTTCTGTCATCTGGCTGATCAATGTTCTCAGTTCTGCCTCACTGTGATCACTCAACACCCCATAGGATTTATACTTATCTGTCCCAAGTTCTCTAAGTCTTGCTCTCTTAGCTCCCATCAGAGTACCCAGCACAATTGTCAGACCATATCTGCCCTTAGTTTCTGCCACACAGTTCACTACCCATTTTGCCTCTTTCGTCATATCCACTTCATGATATTCTCTGTGACAGTTTCCACAATTATCACATGGACCAGAAGTCTTTTCCCCAAAATACTCCAGAATATAATTTCTCAGACATCCTGTTGTTTTACAATATCCCTCCATGATCTGAAGTCTTCGTATATCTCTCTGGCGGATCAGATATTCATCTTCCCCATCTACCCCGGAAAAATCCTTGTTATCCAGAAGCATTCTATCGATCATAACATCCTGCGCAGAAAACAGCAATATACACTGAGAATTCTCTCCGTCACGGCCTGCACGACCGGCTTCCTGATAGTAGTTTTCCATACTCTGTGGCATATTGTAATGGATAACATAACGTACATTGGATTTATCAATTCCCATCCCAAATGCATTAGTTGCAATGATCACAGGTGTTCTGTCATAAATAAAATCATCCTGGTTCTTTTTTCTGCTCTCATTATTGAGTCCTGCATGATATCTGGTTACGGGAACACCTTTTTTAGAAAGCAACCCAAACAGATTATCCACATTTTTTCTTGTAGCACAATAGATAATCCCACTTTCCGTTGGATGTCTGTCTATGTAATCCATTACAAAATCATCTTTTTGACGGATGTTTTCTACACTGTAATATAGATTTTTTCTGTCAAACCCGGTAATCACAATCTGAGGATCTGCCAGATTCAGCATACAGAGGATATCATTCTTTACTTCTTCTGTTGCTGTAGCAGTAAAAGCACTGACAATAGGACGTTTCGGCAGATTTCTCACAAAATCTGTAATTTTGACATAGCTTGGTCTAAAATCCTGTCCCCACTGTGAAATACAATGTGCTTCATCCACTGTTACCATAGAAATCTCCACATGTCTGGCAAATTCCAGAAATTCATAGTTTTCCAGACGTTCCGGAGCAACATAGATAATTTTGTATCTTCCCCCTGCAGCAAGATACAGTGCCTTACTGATCTGATTTTCTGTCAGTGAAGAGTTAATAAAAGCAGCATGGATCCCCGCTTCATTCAATGCTTTTACCTGGTCCTGCATCAATGATATCAACGGCGAAATCACAATTGTGATCCCAGGCAGCATCAGCGCCGGTATCTGATAACATATAGATTTTCCTGCTCCTGTCGGCATGATTGCGAGCACATCCCGGTGTTCCAGAATAGATTCCACAATATTCTCCTGCCCTTCTCTGAATGTATCATATCCAAAATAAGTCTTTAAGGTCTGTACTGCGTTCACCTTTTCCCACCTTCCATTCAGTTAAATATTTTCTGCAGATGCTGAACTACATTTTATTATACTGTACACATTCTGATTTCTCAATGTATATTTACCTTGGAAAAATATAAGTAAAAGCCTCCATCCTCTGCTTATTACTTTTAGTAATTCAAAGCAACAGATGAAGGCTTCTCTGATTCTGTTAAAACAGAAGCTGAAGTCCCATTGCAATAATCCACATGTATGCACATGTTTTCGGGATCATCAGCAATCCTACTTTTGGTTTTGTTTTACTGAATAATGTCACCGGAAGGTAACATCCAAAAGAAATAATAATAGCAGCGATCATTCTTGTCATATGATATCCGTTTGTATTTCCTGAAACAGCATACAGAACGATCACACCTATACCTGTAACAGCAAAAACTGCATTTCTGATAATGGAAAAAACTCCTCTGACCGGGTGTATGTAAACATACATCTGATCAGAGGAGTTTTTCTTTTATTCTGCTGGATATTCGTATTGCTGTTTACTTTCTTTTTCTTGTGATCCATAAAAATGTACTGGTAAAAATAATTCCCTTCACAATTGATGTTGAAGAAAGTGCCCACCAGATTCCGTTAAGCCCCATAATACCTCCCAGAAGGATTGCCAGTGGAATTCTTGCACTGGTAAACGCAATACTGATAATACTGCAGAGTCTGGTCCTGCCAAGTCCGGATAAAGCACCTACTGTCGTCAGCTCCACACACATAAAGGCTTCACTGAAACCAATGATAACCAGATATCCCATTGCAGTTGCAATTGCTTTCGGTTCATGGAAAAAGATTTCCACAATTGGTTTTGGAAAACATATAAATATAACAGAAATCAATACTCCCCATATTCCCACAGTCCATAATGATGCCTTATAGCCTTTTCTGACACGGTCATTTTTGCCTGCACCATAGTTCTGTGCAATAAAAGCATTTAATGCTGCCCCAAAACCATCTGCCGTATTCCATGATATGGATTCAATCTGTCCTCCAACTCGCTGTGTTGCAATAGCTTCTGCACCATATCCGGAAACCATGCGGGTCAGCACCATAGAAATCGCACAATATGCCATTCCCTGAATTGCTGTGGGAATTCCGATCTTACAGATTCCACTCACATATTCCCGTGGAAGTTTTGCAAATAGTTTTGTTCCTTTTAGTACATTTTCTTTCTTCTGCACTATAATCCCCAATATCATAATACTCATAACGATCGCCTGTGCGGTCACTGTGGCAATCGCAGCTCCTGCAACACCAAGTCTTGGAAATATTCCAGGACCAAGTATCAGAACAGGATCCAGGATCATATTCGTAACCAATCCCACAAGATTGGCCAGAAAAGGAGTCTTTGAATCTCCCTGCGCTGTATAGATTCCTGTCAGTGTCAATGTCAGAAATGAAAATACGATCAGACCGCAGGCAATCCTGGTATACGACATTGCCGCAACATATGTTTCAGTATCTGCAAGCTGAAAAAATCCCACCATCTGTCTGGTAAACAGCAGCGACAGAACTGCATATGCAATTCCCATAAATGCAGAAAGCTGTACTGCAGCCTGTGCAAAGCCATGGGCACGTTCTCTGTCTCCGCGGCCAATACACTGTGCCACCTGCACCTGACCACCCATTCTGGCCATAGCTGCCAGTCCCTGTGAAAGCCAGGTAAACATACCACCAACACCTACTCCGGCCACAGCCCTGGATCCAAGCAGACCGATCCAGGCCATATCCGTAATGTTGTACAGAGTCCCCAGAAACGCTGACGCCATAATCGGAACCGCAAGTTTCGTCAGTGTTTTTAAAATAGGACCTTTTGTTAAATTCCCTTCCATATTTTATCCCTCACCCATTTTGTTTTTTATAACTGTGTCTAGTCTCCTTATTATACATGGTTTGACACTATTTTTCATCAGGAATTATTTATGCATATGTCTGATATAAAATGCAATCTGATAAGGCAGTCTTTCTTCCGGTGTTTTCAGCTCATTTCCCAGAATTTTTCTGATGTTTCCAATACGGTACAGTACTGTATTCCGATGTGTGTATAATTCTGCAGCTACCGCCTGGATGCTTCCATCATGTTTCAGATACGACTGAAGGGTTTCCACATAATCAGCATTGTATCTGCGGTCATGCTCTTCCAGTGCTGCCAGACATTCTGTTTCCATTTCCCTCAATATACCCTTGTCTTCTACCATATATAGCAGGCGAAATAATCCACAGTCATCAAACTTTACCACCTGTTTTTTTTGTGTGAGTGCCATATGCGCTGCTGCCTTGGCTCTCTGATAGCTTATTGAAAGCTGTGAGATATCTATACATTTACTTCCGATCCCCACACACAATTCCAACTCAGGCATACGTCTTTTTCCCCTTTTTATAGCCCCAGCTACAAGTCGATACAAATATTCTTCCGAAACTGCATTGGCTACCAGTACAAAATCAGAATTATAATAAAAGAAACTTGCATTATGAGTAATATCCTCCAGATATAACTGTATTCGATAAGACAGCTTCCTTCGCTCCACCGTATCCATAGCATCCAGGCCTTCACAGGTCAGCAAAAGCACCTGGAAGCTTCCATCCACATCAAAATGCTGTAATAGTTCTTTTCTGTATGCTTTCTGATTATCCGGGGTCTCAATAGCTGCGATCAGTGCTGCTACAATCTGTTCATCCGTATTATCCTGCAGAAATACATGGATACTGAAATCTTTTATCATATCTGACAAATGCACTTCCCAGGGCACAGTCAGCAACGGCAGGTCATTCTCATTACAGTACGCTATCAATTCTTCCGGTACATCATAAATATACTGTCCCACATTAATGATTAATCCAGAGGCATGATACCTGTTCAGCAGCCTTGCCAGATTCATCCAGTCTTCTTTTTGTGGAAATCCCAGACCTGTTGTTACAGCAAGTTCCTTACCCCAGAAATTCTGTATAATTGTTGTATCCTCCAGAAGATGTACCCAACTGATGGAATTGGCCCAGCCGTTTTGTCCGGCCAGAAACTTCATTTCATATCTGTTTTCTGCTGTCAGAATCATATCTTCTATTGTAAAACTCATATACCCTCCCTGTCTCTTTCTCAAATTTTCACTTTCCTATCTTTCTTTACTGATTATATCATATATTTGTGCTGTGAGCACATATTTTATCCCTGATTTTTAGAATTTCCCCCTATAGCTTTTCTTTAATTTTGTGCTAAAATATAAGTAACATAAAAAATATTCAAAGGAGGCGTGCTTATGAAATTCGCAGTTTATACAAATGATGCACTCCCTATTCCGGAATGGATCAGAACGGAACGTTATATGTATTGTGACAATTTTGTAAATGACTATGTAAAATCCGATCGTTTTAGTCTTCTTTCATTTGTTAAACGTCTCTTCCACAAATGATATACGCTCCCTTTTGTCGAAAAGGACATCCGCCTCTCCGGATGTCCTTTTTTTGCCTCTGTTTTCCCTTGCCAGCTTGACCTTTTTCCTCCGGGTAGTTACAATGGCAATATAATTTATCAAAAATCAGGAGGAACTGACATATGAGTCCTTATATGGATTTTATTAAAGAACAGTTATATACACTGACTTCCATCCCAAGCCCTTCGGGCTTTACCAGAAAAGCAACCGATTACCTTTTATCTGAATTATCTTCTCTGGGTTATTCCCCTGAACGCTCCAATAAGGGGAATGTATTTGTCACCCTGGGTGGTTCCGGTTCTCCACTGGTGCTGGCAGCCCATGTGGATACCCTGGGTGCTATGGTCCGCTCTGTCAAGGATAACGGACGCCTTCGTCCCACAACCCTCGGAGGCCATCAATGGTCCACTGCAGACGGCGAAAACTGTACTGTCCACACACGTGACGGCAGAGTTTACACAGGAGTCGTATTAAATACAGAACCATCTGCCCACGTTGCTGATCAGAAGACGGAGCAGCTGGAAGAAAATATGGAAATCTTACTGGATGAAAATACAGCTTCTGCAAAAGAAACTCTGGCACTGGGTATCCAGACAGGAGATATCATTGCCATGGATCCCCGCACAGTTGTAACAGAAAGCGGATATATCAAAAGCCGTTTCCTGGATGACAAGCTTTCTGCTGCGATCCTGATCGGACTTGCCAAAGCAATCCGGGAGGAAGGTTGGAAGCTGAACCGCAAGGTTTCCCTGCTGTTCACTGTCTATGAAGAAGTAGGACATGGCGGATGTGTGGTATCCGATGATACAGAAGAGATGATCTCTGTAGATATGGGCTGTGTAGGCGATGATCTGGGCTGTACAGAACGTATGGTATCTGTCTGTGCCAAAGATTCCGGAGGCCCTTATAATTATGACCTGGTAACCGCACTTTCCAGTATTGCCAAAGAACTGGAACTGGACTATGCCATTGATGTTTATCCCCACTACGGGTCTGATGTGGAAACTGCTTTACGCGCAGGATACGATATCCGCCACGGCCTGATCGGTCCCGGGGTATATGCTTCACATAATTATGAACGCTCCCATATGGATGGAGTCCGCAATACCTTTGAACTATTAAAAGCTTATATTACAAAATAATCAGATGTCTGGTTATATTTTCATACAAAAAGAGCCTCTGTCCCTGTAAAACACAGGAGCCGTGGCTCTTTTTGTATGATTTAATCATGTGGAGAAAATCATCTGCTCCGCAGTGATTCGGTTAAATAATTCCATGATCCCTGGCCAGCGCTTCAATGCTGCGGTCATAGGTTGCTTCCGCCTCTTTTGAGAAGAAGCATCCAGGCACTCCCTCATTATGATCACGATGATGCGCCACACAGGCACAGCATTTTCCATGTCGTGGACAATCATACGTACATGGGCAGCTCCGTTTGTTATCACATTGATTTCCCATAGTCATCCCTCCATACATCATTAGTTATAAACTGATTATATCAGATAATGGTATGAGCAGGCAATGGTTATTCTCCTTTTTGTTGTATGATAAACATTAATACTGTTTCAGATATTCTGACACTGATCTGCTCATTTCTTTAGAAAAATCCGAATTATATTTTCGGCTACAGAAGGCACTGCACCACTCTTCATAAGTGCTGTTCTTACATTGGTATGCAAACATCTCACGCAGTTCCTCCCCAACGATACTGCGATAAGTGTTTTCATGTACAATATGTTTTCGCTCACAACGTTCTGGCTTTTGACGCATTCTCTGCTGTTCAGTCGGCCATCCAAATACTAACATCACTGCCGGAAACACATATTCAGGGAGCTGCAAAAGTCTTCGCTGCTTCTCACAGTTTTCCATAATATCACCGATATAACACGATCCAATCCCAAGACTCTCTGCAGCAACTACTGCATTCTGAGCCGCAATGGCTGTATCAGTAATCGCAAGCATCAAATCGCCAACTCCAGGTTTTCTAGGCTCACATCCTGCTTCCAAATAGGCATCGTACCATTTTTTACAATCTGCACAAAATACCAGAACCATCTTCGCCTTTGCAATAAATGGCTGATGGTCACAGCTTTCTGCAAGCATTTCTTTTAATTTCTGATCCGTGATATCAAGAATTGTATATAGCTGCTGACAGCCTGCCGACGGAGCCTGCATAGCAGCTTCCAAGATCAGATTTTTCATTTCTTCCGGGATCTGACGATCTTCGTATACTCTCACAGATTTTCTATGATATAAAGAATCTATAATTTCATTCATAATCAGATTTATTTCCTTTCATACTTCTTTTTGCTTATATTATCTCTTTTTATAAATCAACAGCTCTGGATTTTCACCATCCTTCTCATATGTACATACCA
>CAKSAW010000054.1 GCA_934437695.1 uncultured Blautia sp.
ACCAGTCGTGCAGATATAACGAAAATTATACCATACTTTCTACTACTATTTCAAGATAATACTACTTGAATTTGCTCACGCTTTAATCGAATCAAGTTATTTTCCTTAAATATTGCGGAAGCATTCAGACCGAACACACACAAGACCTGACACGCAATTCCAGAGTGTGTTTGAAATAACTGTACTGCCAGCTGTTTATCTCATCCAATTTTGGGCATTTTATACAGAAAAGCTTTTAAAATCCCCGAATCCTCTCATTGAAATTAAAACCATTATTCAGTATAATTAATGAATAGTATTAACAACTGGGGCTATCAGCCACAGTTAATCTAAAGGAGGAATATCAATTATGGCAACATGGAAAAATCTCGACACTCTTGCTTCTTACAGCAAACTTGCCGAACTGAAAGGTCATGTAGATATCGCAGATGCCATGGCAGGCGAGAAAGGTGCTGAACGTGTAAAAAAATACAGCACACCAATGGCAGCCGGCTTAGCTTACAACTATGCTGCAAAGCAGGTTGACGAGACAGTTCTTGATGCACTTTCCAAACTGGCGGATGAGGCTGAACTTATCGACAAATTCCAGGAATTATACAATGGCGCAGTTATCAATACAGGTGAGAAACGTATGGTTCTCCATCACCTTGCACGTACCCAGCTTGGGGAAGATGTAGTGGTTGACGGTGTCAACAAACGTGAATTCTACCTTGCACAGCAGAAAAAAGCTGCTGACTTCGCAAACAAAGTCCACGCAGGTGAGATCACTAATGAAAATGGCGAGAAATTTACAACTGTCGTACAGATTGGTATCGGTGGAAGTGACTTAGGTCCTCGTGCATTATATATTGCTCTTGAGAACTGGGCAAAAGCAAACAACACATTTAAAATGGAAGCTAAATTCATCAGCAACGTAGACCCTGATGACGCAGCTGCCGTTCTTGCATCTGCAGATCTTGCCCACTCTCTTTTCATTGTTGTATCCAAATCCGGTACAACTCTTGAAACACTGACAAACGAAGCATTCGTAAAGAACGCTCTCGTTAACGCAGGATTAAACCCATCCAGACATATGCTTGCTGTTACAAGTGAGACATCTCCTCTTGCAAAGAGTGAAGACTACCTGACAGCTATCTTTATGGATGACTATATCGGCGGACGTTACTCTTCTGTTTCCGGTGTAGGCGGAGCGATCCTTTCCCTCGCATTTGGTCCGGAAGTATTTGCACAGATCCTTGACGGAGCTGCAGCTGAGGACAAGCTTGCAACAAATAAGAACCTTCTCGAGAACCCGGATATGCTGGATGCACTGATCGGTGTATACGAGAGAAACGTACAGGGATATCCTGCTACAGCAGTTCTTCCATACTCTCAGGCATTAAGCCGTTTCCCTGCACACTTACAGCAGTGTGATATGGAATCCAACGGTAAATCCGTTAACCGCTTCGGTGAACCTGTTGATTATGTGACAGGACCGGTTATCTTCGGCGAACCTGGTACTAACGGACAGCATTCCTTCTATCAGTTATTACATCAGGGAACTGACATTGTTCCTCTTCAGTTCATCGGCTTTAAGAAGAGCCAGCTTGGTGTTGATGTTGACATTGAGAACAGCACAAGCCAGCAGAAACTCTGTGCAAACGTTGCAGCACAGATCGTAGCATTTGCCTGCGGTAAAGAAGACGAGAACCTGAACAAGAACTTCAAGGGCGGACGTCCTTCCAGTATCATCACAGGTGAAGAACTGAATCCTGCTGCTCTCGGTGCATTACTTGCTCACTTTGAGAACAAGATCATGTTCCAGGGATTCGTATGGAACTTAAACAGCTTTGACCAGGAAGGTGTACAGCTTGGTAAAGTTCTTGCAAAACGTGTTCTTGCGCATGAGACTGACGGAGCACTTAAAGTATACAGCGATCTGTTAGACATCTGATCCTGCTGATAAACTGCCAGGCAATTTATTCAGTTATGAATAAGTACTCATTTATAAAATAAAAAAGATCATTATACAGATTTCCAACAACTCTCTGTTCGGATACTCTGTATAATGATCTTTTTATTTCCTATTATAGCGCATTCTATAAATATATTTATAATGCATTTTATAATATATTCTCTTTCACACTACCTGTCTGTTCCAAGCTTCTTAACAAATTCATCTCTCGGCAATGGTCTGGAATAATAGAATCCCTGAATGTCATCACATTCCATCTCCCGCAGAAGCTCTACCTGCTCTGCGCTCTCCACACCTTCTGCCACCACCTTCATGCCAAGTCCATGTCCAAGAATAATACCCTGCAGCACAACTATTCTTCCCTTCTGCTGGCTGATACCATCGATCAGACTCTTATCAATCTTCATAGTATCAAATGGCAGTTCACTTAATGTGATCAATGAAGAATATCCTGCACCAAAATCGTCCATATGAAGTGCAAATCCTGCATTTACCAATCTTTCAGTGAAATCACGGATCACTACCCTGTTTAATGTAGCTGTCTCCGTCAGTTCAATGGGTACACAGGAAAAAGGAATCCCATTCTCCTTTATGATCTCCATATAACGTTCCGCAACACCTGAATGATGGATACTTGCACGAGACAGATTCACTGAGACCGGGATCAGCTCCTCCCCATTTTCCATACGTTCGCGTTGAAACTCACAGACATACCTGAATATATATTCATCCAGTTTTACGATCAGTCCATCCCTCTCATATAATGGAATAAACTCTCCGGGCATTACCATAGAACCATCCGGATTGATCCAGCGCACCAGTGATTCTGCTCCTGAGATTTTCTCAGTCTTCACATCATATTTCGGCTGGAAATATGCCACAAATTCTCCGTTGCGCAATGCAGATTCAAACCTGTTCTCCAGCTCACGGTCTCTCATCTGCTTCTGCTTCATTTTTTCTGTATAATAAGCAACACTGCATTCATAATTATCACGGATACTTCTGATCGCCATAAATCCCCTGTCGCAGATTACAGAAACAGGTAAGGATTTGTCAATATTCTCATATATTCCATATTTGATCATAAGATTAGGAATGGGAGCATTTCCTGCAATTTCTTTTTCCAGCTTCGTCATTGTCTCTGAGGACAGATCACACTCACCATAAGCTATACATACAAACTGATCACTTCCATATCTGGATACCAGGCCTGTTTTGATCATATTTGTATAAGTCTTTGCCAGATAGCACAGAATTTCATCTCCCACCTTTTCTCCGTAACTGCTGTTGATCAGCTTAAAATCTCTGATGTCAGCAATGACAAGATGAAACCTTTCATTTGGCTTTAATTTCATAAGCTTTTTCGTATGATAAAAGAACGCCTGTCTGGTATAAACTCCGGTAAGCTCATCATTCTCTACTGCAGTAATCATCTGTACAGACTCTCGCAGCTTGATCACACTGTTGATCCTGCCCATTACGATCTTAATGTTATATGGTTTCGGAATAAAGTCAACTGCGCCAAGATCCAGACACTGAAGTTCTGCATCCTGTGAATTACTTCCTGTCATAACAATAACCGGTATAGTTGACAGTATCTTGTCTGTATTTCTGCGTCTTAGAAACTCAAATCCATCACATACAGGCATACAGATATCAAGCAGTATCACTGATAATTCCCTGTAATGCTCAACAAGGATCTTAAGTCCCTCTTCTCCGTTCTCAGCAATAAGAACTTCAAATTCCTCCTCCAGAAAAGAAGACAGGATCTCACGATTCAATTCATTATCTTCCACAACCAGGATTTTTCTTTTTGCATGTACCTCTCCCGGTTCCAACAGTCTTTCGTTGTCAGAATCTATTCTCATACTTTTTCCTTTACTATGCACAAAAAATCACAAAATAAGGCATCTCCGAATGTCCGCACTGGAGATGCCTAAAATTCATTGATGATTCATTGATGATCAATCTGTTCTTCTAATGTATCTTAGTAACCAATCAGTTGTACATAGTTTACATTATTTCAGCAAATCTTTCAAGCTTTATTCCGCAATAACAATACAAATGTTTATTGAAGAAATTTAATAAGAGTTTCCTGAAGTTTTTCTATACTTAAAGGTTTAGACAGATGTGCATTCATCCCACTTGCCGCAGACTGTTTCTTTTCCTCTGCAAACGCATTGGCAGTCATGGCAACGATCGGTATTGTTTTGCTGTCCGGGTGAGAAAGCCTTCTGATCTGTCTGGTAGCATCCAGACCATTCAGGTTTGGCATCATGATATCCATAAATATCATGTCATAATATCCCGGTGCAGATGCTTTCATCATATCCACTGCGATCTGTCCGTCAGCAGCAATCTCTACAACAATTCCATAATCCTCAAGAATTGTCTGGATAATCTCCTGGTTCAGCTCGTTGTCCTCTGCAATCATAATCCTCTTACCTTTCAGGTCAAGAACAGCTTTTTCTGAAGCAACTTCCTGTTTTTCCTCTTCCGCCCATTTCAGATGTAAGGTAAAACTAAATGTACTTCCCTTTCCCGGTTCACTCTCAAGCCTGATACTTCCACCCATCATATGAACTAATCTGTTGCTGATCGCAAGCCCCAGTCCTGTTCCCTGTCTGTAAACACCATCCTGATGGCTGACCTGCTCAAAACTCTGAAATACAAGCTGCTGATCTTCCGGACTGATTCCAATCCCGTCATCTGTTACTGCAAAATGAACTTTTGAAGTCTCTTCATCCAGTTTCATCTCTGTCACTTCAAATCTGATATGTCCGCCTTCATCAGTATATTTAATGGCATTACCAAGGATATTGATAAGGACCTGTCTCACTCTCAGCTCATCTACCCAGAACCAGGAATGCTGCAGACAGATTATTTCTGTATAATGCATATTCTTCTCTGTAAGCTTAGCGCCTATCAGATCATGCAAATCATATAATTTCTTTCTGAAATCCACCTTTGATTCTGTGATCTGCATCTTTCCGCTTTCAATCTTGGACATATCAAGAATATCATTTACAAGAGACAGCAGATACTGAGAAGAGCCTCTGATCTTACGCAGGCAGTCAACCTGCTTCTCCTGTGACTGATCATCCTTTAATGCGATCTCTGTCATACCGATAATCCCATTCATAGGAGTTCTGATCTCATGAGACATACGTGCCAGGAATTCAGACTTGGCCTGAGCAGACAGGTCATGCTTCTCCTGATTGATCCTGTTCTGGATCACAGTTGCGATCTCTTTAAGTTCTTTTCTTTCTGCCTCATTTTCCACCAGACTTTCTGAAAGTCCCTCAAAGAATATTGTACCTGAATACTGCCCATTGTCTGTCATATTCATCGCAATTCCGGATGCGCCCCTGATAAACTGAGCAAACATCGGCTTCTGATACAGTTCATCATTCATGGCACATATAACATTTCTCTCATCTATCAATGCAGGATCTGCAGTTCCTGAGATCTCATCTTCCTGACACCGGAGTACATCACCATCTGTCAGGTTTCCTTTCACCTTCCAGCAGTACTCCAGACTGTTCACCATATTCTCCTGATTATATGAAGTGATCAGAAGATTAGTTAATGTATAATGTGTCTGAAGCTTTGCCGCAAAAAGATCGAGCAATGCTTTCACAGAACCTGCTCTGTCAAACAGATTCAGGGCAATTGATACCAGATTCATATATTCTGAATCACCGATTGAAATAACCTCTCCCAGTGTCAGCTCAGGAAGTCCTGTTTTCTCCTTATCCGACAGTTCTTCATATCTTACAATATCTGTGTTCTTTATTCTGGCCTGCATCAGAGATATCTTTGCATTTCTTATCACTGTCTGTATTCCCGTAACATCATCTGCATAGACAAGTCCGCAGGCGAAATTTATTCTGATAACCTTTTTATCGATTATATGTGAAAATTTATCTCCTACACGCTCCAGAAGTTCCTGTATCTGTTCTTCCTCTTTTTCGGGAAACCAGCCTGCTATCTCAGATGAGCCGGCCCTCAGAAGAATCCTGTCTTCTATCCCGTCTGCCTCACATTCACAGCAGAAATACTCTGACAGCTTTTCAAGAAGTATATCCCCGAATGTCAATCCGTACTGTTCATTTAATTTGCGGAAGGATTGGATCTGCAGTAAAAACAGAACACCATTTGATTTCAGACTCCTTCCCTCATGGATCAGTCTGAGTCCCTCCTCCCGGCGGTAAAATCCGGTCACAGGATCTGTGGTTTTCTTTCTTATCTCTTCCAGCTCACGCTCTTTTTGCTGGCTGATGTTATGCAGATATCCTGAGATCATGGTGATCGCTCCTTTTTCATCGCGGATCACTCTGGCAGAGAGCCTGTACCATTTATATTCCCGGCCAGGACCCTGCTTCATGCGAAACTCGTTCTTAACATTTGTCTCAGTGGTTTTGAAAGCATCTTCCAGCTGCGCTCTGTCCAGCGGATGTACATAGCTGAATTTGAATCCATCAGTCTGTCCTGAACAGTCCCAGACACCATCCCACTCTTCTGTGTTTACCAGTTCCAGGCATTGCTCCTGCTTACGGTATGTAAAGAAAATATCATCAGAACTTTCAATGGCCAGACGATATCGTTCTTTTTCCGCAACCAGTTTATCCTCTACCTCTTTCTGCGCTTCTGTCACATTCTCCACTACATCATGAAGTTCGTCCAGTTCCTGTATGCCTGACGGAGTGAATTTCCGGATTCCTTCCACACCTCCGCGCACACTGTCCATCAGCCTGTATACCGGGCCAAGAACTCTGCGGACAACAACTGCCACAACGACCAGTCCCAGCAAGGCACAGATAACGGCAACAAGGATAATTCCTCCGTATAATCTTTCACCTGTCTCAAAAATCGAATTCTCTGTGACAAAGGCACACAGTTCCCACTGTGTATTCTCATAAGGAACATTATTGCTGTACAGATTCAGAGGACTTGTCAGCGCATAGATTTTCTGGTTTCCTACCATAACTCCATCCACCAGATACAAGTTTCTGACAGAGCTTTTCTTCAAAGTAAATGTCTCACTTGCCCTGGAAACAGATTCATACAGTGTTCCTTTTCCCAGCACACACTGATAAGTAGCATCACCCTGGTTTTTTACCATAGCATATCCTGCCTTCAGGTCCGGATCCAGTTCATGCACATCCAGATAGTCATCAATATAGCCAAGTGATATCTCTGTACCCAGAACCCCATAGATCGTTCCATCGCAGACCAGAGGCTGTGAATATGTGATCATATAATGGCTGTCCATAGCATTCCCTTCCAGAACAAAGGGTGATGACCAGTATCCAAGGTTTACCATATCCACATCCGGATAAGTTATTCCGGCTTCATATGGTATATAATAGAAATCATCTGCACTGCGTTTTCCATTTCCTGCCAGATGGAAATTCCGGCTCCACTGATTATCCAGGGAAATTCCGGCTTCCACAGAAAGGGTCTTGTTTCCTCTCTCCATGAGAATATCTGTATTTGATTCTGTTTTTCTTGAAGGATCTAAATCTCTAATAAAGAATCCGCAGTAATCAGCAGCTTCTTCCACAGGAGTATCATTGGCCAGGACAAGGAAACCTCCGGATACATTTCT
>CAKSAW010000055.1 GCA_934437695.1 uncultured Blautia sp.
TTTTAGCTGATCTTGCGGGGCTTAGCTTTTCTTAAGGTCCGAAACCGAGCCGATAGGAATTATTGGGCTTTGCGTCCCCTTTTAGCAGATTTTCCGGGGCTTAGCTTTTCTTAAGACCCGAAACCGAGCCAAAGAGAATGATTTGAGCTTGCGTCCACTTCAGCTGATCTTACAAAAACTTCACTATCTCTTCTGTATCCTTCCTCTTTGGTCGTCCAGGCTCTTCCCCCGGAACTCCGACCGCAATTACCGCAACAACTGTCTCCGTTTCCGGAACAGAACAAAATTCTCTGATCTTATCCGCATCCCTGATCCCCATAATAAGAGTTCCATATCCCAGTTCTTCTGCCTTTAATATCAGGTTCTCATTCTGCAGTCCGAGATCATAGCATCCCCATCCATTTCCAAGTTCATTATCCGCAGTTCCATCTTTTTGAAAACCAGCTCTGTTATGTACGAAAGTACTGACCAGCAATACTGCATTCTCACATTTACCTGCATTCATTTCCGACAGACATTCCCGTCTAAACTGATCCACATCCTTCGTATCCATAATACAGTAATAACGTCCTGTCTGAGAATTCTTCCATGAAGGCGCCTCCTGAGCAGCTTTTATCATACTCAGAATTTCATCCTTAGTCACAGTATTCCCCTCTGCGTATTTACGAACACTCCGTCTCTTTTCAATCAGATTCTGAAATTCCATGTTTGTACCTCCTCTATTCTTTCTCTTTGATCAGACAGACGAAATCCATCCTATATATCTTTAATAAATAATAATAGGATATCCTCCATCTATCGTATTATATATTAATGCTGCCTGATCTTCCGGCAGATTGATACATCCATGACTTCCATTTCCTGTCTTATATCTGTTTCCTCCAAATGCAGACTGCCAGGATGCATCATGAAGTCCCTGCCCATAAACAAACGGCATCCAGTATTTCACGTTCACTGCATATCCATATTCATCACTACTTAACGTAAACGGGCTTGCTTTATATGCTATTGGCCATGCACCTCTGTATGTCTCACGTTCTGCTGTCGGCGCACCGCTGACAATATCTGTTTCCGTAACCAGTGCACCGTCTTTATACAGCCATAAATGCTGTGAATCAAGACTGACTTCTATATAACTGCCTGCCAGATCATCTGTTCCGTCTCTCTTCATGCCACTGCTGCTGTACACCGGCTCTCTGGATATATTTTCACCACTTTTAAGATCTTCAAGAAGCTGTGTCAGCTCTGCATCCTGATCGATCCTGTATCCATATTCATTATCAGAAACTGTCACATCTGTTCCCAGCGATGTATGAAAGGCACGTGGAACATAAATCGTATTATATTTGTTCGCCATATTCGATATGTAGTCTGCCACCGCATCCTTATCAAGGCTGATACCACTGTTTTTGATTTGCAGCCAGGAACTGATCGTGTCTGAATCCAGCACCTGTGTTTCCTCGCCAAACAGATAAGTAACTGTTGTACTGCGGTATTTTTTCAGCAGACTATTTAATTTCTTTACCTTCTGTTTCATTTCACCAGATTCTTCAATATCCGGCTGGCGGTAAACTTCTTCACCCAGATTGATTTTCACATCAGATGCAAGCAGTTTAGTCTTAAAATTTTTCTCCAGAGTTTCCTCCACATAGTTAAGCAGCCTGTTTTCATCAATCTGATCTCCCTGAACCTGTTTAACCAGAACATATTTTTTCTTCTTTTTACTGTATCGAATATGGGCATCTGCTGATTCTGTTCTTTCTTTATTATCGAAGTTCTCTGCTGTCAGAACTGTCTGTTCCTGATTTTCATTCTTAATGATCTGATAATCAATTGTATAATCTTTCTCAGATGCAAAGAGCCTGAAATCCTGACTCCTCTCCTGCTGCAGTGTTTCCAACTCATTTCTCAGACTGTCCTGCTCCAGGCTGTATCCAAGCTGAGCCATAGAAACACTGTAAACATCCTCTCCATCTTCATGGAATATTAT
Organism: uncultured Blautia sp.; assembly: GCA_934437695.1. Lineage (GTDB taxonomy): Bacteria > Bacillota > Clostridia > Lachnospirales > Lachnospiraceae > Blautia_A. The sequence continues at coordinate 1,991 of CAKSAW010000055.1, forward strand.
GGTTTTGTTATGAAATGCCTCATTTATCTTCTGCTGTGCTTTCTCTGCTGTAAGCTTTGACACATCCAAACCATATATGGAAATCTTCCGTCCCAGAGTTTTGGTATCGATCATATGTATATAGGCAAATAAACCAATTCCTATAGACAATACTGCCGCAATGCAGATTCCCAGAAGCAGTTTCCATGTCCTTTTTGTGATCGTCTTTTTCGTCATAGTTTCTTCCCCTGCTTTTGTTATATTTTTGTAACTCTTCAGCAACTGTTGTAAAGATACTGAACAGTTACATATTTTCATTTTATCCAATGCTTATTATATAAAAAGAAACGAAAGTATCTGTAACTCATACTTTCGTTTCTCTTTTTCTATTCATCGCTGTTATCTCGGATATTCTGCAAAAGCTGAGTTCCTCCCTGGGCATACCACTCCTGCACAAATTCATCAAAATAGGATAATGGCTGCCGTCCCATAATAATCTGGATAAATGCATCTCTTTCAAGAGTCTGAAGCATCTGTGGCACCTCAAGATCCGAGGTTTCCAGATAAATTTTACCCGGCGGCTGATAGTGGGCCTCCACCAGTACTCCTACTGCTGAAATCCTTGACTTGTAAGCAGCCCAGTCCTCCCCTGTAACATTTTTACCTTTCAGATAATTCATACAGGCTGAATAATAAGATTTCTCAATGGCACTCAGTTCCTCCTCCCGCATTTTCCCTGCAATAACTTTCTGCATATCCTCCGTTACCTTATAAGTAGCCTCATTATAATCTACATTGATCACCAGTGGTCTTGCTGTAGGATCTACATTCAGGGCAAAATAACTGTTGACTTCCTCTGCATCATCTGCTTCATACCTGGTATAGTCAAACAGTACGCTGAGTATTTTCATCACTATTTCCGGATGTTCATATCCTTTCCTGACTACCACATATTTATTATCACGAAATGAGGCATAGGTTTCCGATGCATTCTTCATATCTGCCGGAAAATAATAAGGTTCCCAGTCTGATTCCGAATTCTTCTCGTATTCTTCCATCAAAGGATTGTTAGGCGTCCACCAAAGTCCGAAAAACGCTCCACATTTTCCGTTAACCACCAGATCCCTGAGATTATTAGAAGCCCGGAGTGCAAAGTTCTGATCCAGGATTCCACGTTCATACAGCTTATTCAGATATTGCAGTGCGTCTTTTGTCTCTTCTGTCAGTGAACCGTAAACAATCCTTCCATCCTCACTTCTCTGCCATCTCTGAGGATTAGCCCCAAATTCCTGAAAAACAGGATCTACTGAATAGCTGCTGCTGGTAGTCCCCACCAGAGAAGTATCACATACCAGACCAATAGGATTTTCCCCATCTTCTGCTCCCATACGGTTTTTCTGAAATTCCTCTATTATATTAAATGCATCTTCCAGAGATTCCGGCTCTTCAAGTCCCAGCTGTTCCATCCAGTCTTTTCTGAGCCACAGCAGACACGGGCCATGATCGATAACAGTCTCCGGCATTGCCATCAGCCTTCCGTCATAGCGTACAGAATCCAGAAGTTCAGCTCCATAGCTGTCATACATTTCCTTGATCTTATCAGAAGTACAGCAGTTATACACATCCGTCAGATCTTCCACAAGATCGTTTTCCACCATTTCATCCAGCGTATTTTTGTCAGAAATCACCATCACATCAGGCAGGGTCCTGTCCTTGATGAGCACATTTACAAATTCATTATATCTGTCCTCACTTTCCATATAAGTATTCTCATTCTGAATATTCAGCATCTCTTTTAGATATCTGGTATAAGCATTATCCTCATAAGTAGCGCCCTGAGGCATATTTGAATTATTTGCCCCACTCATCTGTGCCAGAGTATAGGTCACTGTTTCCGGATATCTGTCATAAGGTGTTGTCTGCGCCTTCTCCCACTGCTCAGAATCTTCCTGTGTCATCCTGCTTTGTGTCTTTGATCCCTTCACTTTATCTTCAGATGTTTTACTACATCCTGCTGTTACGATCAGCCCAGCCATGATACTCACCAGAAATATCATCTTATATCTGTTGTTTTTGCCGCTTTTCTCTACTCTCATGATATTTCTCCTTTCGGGATCCTCATCTCTACCCTGGTACCTTCGCCCACTTTACTCAAAATGCGGATAGTATAATCGTTTCCATACAACAGGCAAATACGGTCATTGACATTTTTCAGGCCATAACCTTCTGCCTGATACATGATCAGCCGCTGTGCCACCTCCTGCTCCATGCCAAGTCCATTGTCCTCCACTCGCAAGAGCACATCACTGCCATTATCCAGAAAAGAAAGTTTCAGGATTTTTTCCCCTTCTTCCTTCACATCCAGACCATGTTCCAGAGCATTTTCCACCACCGGCTGTAGAATCAGTTTCGGTACTTTTTCTGTTTTCACCTGTGGATCAATGTTCCATTCGATCTGAAAATCATTATCATGCATAACAAGCTGTATAGACAGATAGGCCTGGATATTGCGGATACAATTCTCCACTGTGACCATATCTTCCCCTTTGCTCAACGCTGTACGATAAAACGTAGATAAGTCCAATGTAACTTTACTAATCTCTTTCTGATCACTTCTAATAGCCATCCAGTTGATAATAGATAAAGAATTATACAGGAAATGAGGATTGATCTGTGCAGTCAGAGCCTTCAGTTCAAATTCCTTCAGTGCAATCTTATTCTCATATACTTCACTGATCAGCCTGTCGATTTCCCCCATCATCCTTCGGAAGCTACGGATCAGAAGTCCCACCTCGTCTTCCGAATCACTGTAAACTGTAACTTCCCTGATGCCATGGTTCACCTGATCCATATTTCTTGTAAGCTGTTCAATCTTTCTGGTAAACAATCTGGAAAAAACCAGTCCCAGGATAAAAATGATCAGTACACATCCTATGATCAGAGGTATCTCTGTCAGCAACATCTGATATACTGACTGTTCAATGGATTTTCTGGTCTTGTACAGATAAAATTCCCATCCTGTATCCCTGCTGATGCTGCTTACAGATACATAATTCTTCTGCACGGCTTCCAGCACTTCCTGAGAATCTGTCTTATCTGCCAGATCATTCTCCTGTATTTCCTCTCTGCGGTACAAAATATTTCCTGATTTGTCCAGAACCATTCCTCCGGATTCCTCCACGATCACATTATTCAGTGGTTTAAAGATCTTATTGTAATCCAGAGTAATGCATAAAACAGCCTCCAGTTCCTTTCCGTTGTAAAGTTGTCTGACTGCCACGATTTCCGGCTTTTCGGTATTCACCATCCACTGCACCTGCACATCATCAGTGAGAGAATCACACCACCATTCCTGCTTCATCTCGCTTAAAGGCACCAGTGTATATTCATGGCGAACCTTAATACTCTGTGCAAAAAGCTGAATCTGTTCAATAGCATCATGATATGACTTCGGCACAGTCAGAAGAGGATCCACAATATAGGTATATTTCTCATATGCCATATAATTATCCATACTTTTCTCATTAATCACCTCTTCAATGTCCGGTGAGTACGTAAGATAGTTGAGCAGGCTGGTAAAAATCTCTATCTGGCTGTCAATGCTCTCCCTGGTCTGTTCCAGAATGGAGGATGTATCCTCCAGTTCATTGTGCCGTACCAGACGGCTCATGCTGATATGGCTGTATAAAGCAAGTACCGTCATAGGAACCAGGCTTGCGATCACAAGGAGGATCGTCAGCTTATGACGGTACTTCATATCCCTAAATTTCTTTCGGATGTTCTTCATCTTCACCTGTTCCTTTCCTGTAGGATTCAGGACTGCTGCCATAATATTCCCTGAAACTACGACAGAAATAAGATACATTGGAAAAGCCTACCTCTTCGCTGACCTGCGCTACCTTCATATTTGTACCACACAGAAGTTCCTTGGCTTTTTCCATACGGAACACCCTGATAAAACGATTCAGGTTCATCCCTGTCTCTTTCTTAAAAATAAAGCTTAGATATCCTGAAGAAAGGTATACCTTCTCCGCCAGCATCTCCAGACTCAGATCTTCTGCATAATGCTGGTAAATATAATTCTTCACTGATGCCACTTCATTTCTGGATTCACTCATAGACCTCTCCAGAAAAGCTCCGTACTCCTTAATATTTTCCTCTGTAACCTTAAGGATCTGAGAAATATCAGTGCAGTTATACAGACGATCGATTTCTTTATCCAGACGCCTTTCCTCTGAAAACTGTGTTTCCTCGAAAAGTGCCTGGATCACATTGGAAAACACAAATTTTATATACATGGCTGAAAACTGTGTACTTTCTTTATATTTATCAGCCAGACATTTAAAATGGATCATCAGTTGCTCCAGATCCCTGCGGCTGATATCTTCGGAAATCCTCTGCATCAGCTGTGAATCCTGCGCAGACCTGTCTACATGACGGAATTCCTCTTCTTCATTGGTAAATACATGATTTTCAGGATGATAGAAACGCTCCTCCATCTGCTGTTCCAGTTCTGCCAGGATTTCCGGCAGAGCTTCACACCCTTCAAACTTTCTGCTAACAGCCAGATGAAAACTCCCCTGATACTGACGTTTCATAATAGAATAAAGATGATTTGCCACTAGCACATAGTCACAGTACACATCATTAAACAGAAGCAATGACTGCCTGCCATTCAGATTCAGATAAAAAAATACTCTGCGCAGTTCCTTCTGAAGATTCTCTACCAGATCATCATCTGCTGTATCAAAAAATGCCTGTGAAGATTCTATCAGAATCCCACAGTGCCACTGATTCCATTTCTCCAGGTCCACCATATCCCTGGCTTTCTCCAGAATTTCTTCTTTTCCTGCATAAATGTAATTCTGCAGAAAATACTGCTGTAGGAAATCCTGTTCTTTCTGACTGCGGATTTTGTTATTTTTATTTTTTTCAATTTCCTGTTTTATTTTGCCGATAGTTTCATGAAAAATATCCGGATCTACCGGTTTCAGTACATATTCCTTTACTCCATACCGGATAGCTTCCTGTGCAAAAGTAAAATCATTATAACCACTGAATATCACGATCTGCAGTTCCTCATTTTCTTCCTTTGCACGCTTCGAAAGTTCCAGCCCGTCCATGTGCGGCATTTTTATATCTGTGAGAAGCAGATCAATATTTTCACTGCGCAGCACATTCAATGCCTGTTTCCCATTGGATGCTTCTAAAATATGAAAGTCCCCTTCTTCTCTGGAAAGAAGAAATCTGATTCCCTCTCTCTCTATCTTCTCATCATCAACAATCAATACATTATACATATGAGTCCCCCGCCTTTTTTTACTGTATTCTGGTAATCCACCCCGGATATACCGAAAAGCAAATAAAGATAGCCCAGCAACGGAACTATCTTTATCCTGCAGATAACTCTATTTTATCATCCTTTTACAGCGCCTGCAACAACACCCTCAATAATGTATTTCTGACATACCAGATATACGATTACGA
>CAKSAW010000056.1 GCA_934437695.1 uncultured Blautia sp.
ATAATTCTTTTTTCCACTCTTTCTTCCTCTCTTTTCCCTTATTTTTTCACAGTTCGCTTCATTATACACATATTAGTGTAAAAAATCCACTGTTTTTAACCGAATCAGAGAAGCCACTACAGAGATTGATATATTTTTTTACATACTGATAATTCCCAGCACATTGGCAATGGAACTGAGCAGAATAATGATCAGACATGCCGGTGCAAAGTATTTAATAAAAACTCTGTACAATTTCTTTCTGCGGAACGGAGAAGACTCTTCAATCTCTTTTGCAATTCTGTCAATTCCAACCACCTTAAGGATCAGGATACAGGTTGCAAGTGCTGCCAGAGGCATCATAACTGAGTTTGTCATAAAGTCAAAGAAATCAAGGAAGTTCATTCCGAAGATGCGGATGAAATCCAGAAGTCCATATCCCATAGATGATGCTGTTCCCAGAACGATCATGATCACAGCCATCAGTGCACAGCATTTCTTACGTTCCCAGTGAAGCTCGTCCATAAAAGTGGAAACACTGGTTTCCATCAGGGAAACTGCACTGGTCAGCGCTGCAAGAAGTACAAGCACAAAGAATAAAATTCCTGTGGCAGTTCCAAATCCCATACTTGCAAATACTTTCGGCAGTGTAATAAACATCAGGGATGGTCCTGCCTGAAGTGTCTCAGGATTTCCGCCTGAGAAAGCAAATACTGCCGGAATGATCATCAGACCTGCAAGGATCGCGATACCTGTATCAAAAATTTCAACCTGAGTGGTTGATCTCTCGATGTCCATATCTTTGCGGACATAGGAACCATATGTATATAAAATACCCATGGCAATAGACAGAGAATAGAACATCTGTCCCATAGCTGCCACTACTGTCATCCAGGAAAAGTTTTTCACATTTGGGATCAGGAAATATTTTACACCTTCAATGGCACCCGGACGTGTAACAGAGTAAATCGTAACCACAACCGCAAGCAATACAAGAACAGGCATCATGATTTTTGACATTCGTTCCACACCATTCTGTACTCCTCCAAGAATAATGAGAAATACCAGTACTGCAAATACCACAAACCACAGCTCCACCTGCCAGGAATCCGAAATAAAGTTTCCGAAATATCCATCTTCTGCAACAGCCTGAACATTTCCTTTACAGTATTCCACCAGATACTTGATAACCCATCCGCCGATAGTACTGTAATAAGGAACGATCAGCATCGGAATTACTGCGTTCAGCCAGCCGCCAACCTTAAATGACCTGGTTTTTCCAAACTTTGCAAATGCACCTACAGGGCTCTTTCTGGTCATTCGTCCAAGAGCAGTTTCTGACATGATCAGCACATATCCAAAGGATGCAGTCAGGAGAATATAGATCAGCAGGAAAATACCTCCGCCATATTTGGCTGCAAGGTACGGGAATCTCCATATGTTTCCCAGCCCTACTGCGGAACCTGCAACTGCCAGTACATAACCAATCCTGCCGGAAAAACTTCCCCTGTGATGGTTATGCGTAGAATTGTTTTCATTTTTCATCTCACACCTCATCAAAAAGACCTCCCACGGATTTCTCCCATGGGAGGTCTGTAAATTTTTTATCTATTTTATAGTACCAAAAAGCTATGAGAATGTCAAAGCTAAACCCCAAGAAAACTTCTTATATTTCATTTTCTCTCGTATATTCATTCCTGATCGCAAATCCATGATTCATGGGACCGCTTCCTTTTCCAAGATCAAGCATTGCTTCCAGTGCTCCTGAAATGTATTGTTTGGAACGTTTTACAGCAGTCTCCAGATCAAATCCTTTTGCAAGATTGGAGGCAATGGCACTGCTCAATGTACATCCTGTTCCATGAGTATTTGGATTATTGATACGTTTTCCCTCAAACCAGCAATACTTTCCGTCATAATAAAGAAGATCATTTGCATCGTTAATGCTGTGTCCTCCCTTACAGAGCACTGCGCAATGATATGTCTCGGATATCTTTCCTGCTGCTTCTATCATTTCATCAGCACTGGTAATGGACATTCCTATGAGTATCTCTGCCTCCGGAATATTAGGGGTAAGTACATCAGCAAGCGGAAACAGTTCCTTCTTTAATACATCCACTGCATCATCACTGATCAGCTTTGCGCCGCTTGTTGCCACCATAACAGGATCCACAACAATGTTTTCGGCTTTATATTGTTTTAATTTTTCTGCTATTACGTGAATCAGTTCTTTGTCTGATACCATCCCGATCTTTACAGCATCAGGATAAATATCATTAAAAATACAATCCAGTTCCTGCCCCAGAAACTCCGGTGTTACATTTAATATTGCTTCTACACCTGTTGTATTCTGTGCAGTCAGAGCAGTGATAGCACTCATGGCATATACACCGTTTGTAAGCATAGTCTTAATATCTGCCTGGATTCCGGCTCCTCCGCTGGAATCACTTCCTGCGATCGTTAATGCTGTTCTCATATTCATACAATCTTCTCCACAGCTTCTTTCAGTTTTTTTGCAGCCTCTTTTATATTTTTCTGTGCATAAACAGCACTGATCACTGCCACACCGGAAATTCCGGTTCCCTGTAACTGAGACAGATTTTCTGCAGTGATCCCGCCAATAGCTACTACAGGGATAGATACCGCTTCACAGATCGCTTTCAGAGTTTCATGAGGCAGTTCAGCAGCATCATCTTTAGAAGAGGTTGCAAATACTGCACCTACACCGAGATAGTCTGCACCTCGTTCCTGGGCAAGAAGTGCCTGTTCTACAGTTCTTGCAGAGACTCCCAGGATTTTGTCAGGTCCCAGTTTTTCACGTACAGCTCCTGCCTCCATATCTTTCTGTCCCACATGAACACCATCTGCATCCGTTTTCAGAGCAATTTCCACATTATCATTTATTATAAGAGGAACTCCATAGGATCTGCACATTTCCTTAAGCTCTGTCGCTTCCTGCAAAAAAGTTTTTTCATCTGAATTTTTCTCTCTGAGCTGAAGAAATGTCACCCCTCCGTCAAGACTCTCTTTTACCACTTCTTTAAGGCTTCGCCCTTCAAGCCAGTGTCTGTCTGTTATTGCATATAATTGAATTTTTTTCTTGTCAAACTTCATATTTCGCTCCTTTTAAAGTTTTTCAGGATCATATCAGCAATCACAGAGGGGAATACATACCTGATCTGTATCTCTACATCTTCATAAAACCAGACATCATACATCCGCCGGCAGCTCCTGCATTCATGACCTGTATCAGTTTTTCCTGATTAATTCCTCCAATCGCATATACAGGAACCGAACAGCCCTTGCATATTTCTCTGACAAACTCCACGCCCTTTCCTTTCAGGCCTTTCTTGCATTCTGTCTCAAAAATAGTTCCCAGGATAATCTGTGTAGCTCCGCTGCCAACTGCAGTTTCCACATCTTCCATACTATGGCAGGAAACACTTATCTCCTCAAAATCCCTGTGCAGACTGTCCATTTCTTCATCTGACATAGATTTTAATACAGGAATGGACAAGTGTATATTCTTACATCCAAGCCTGTGGGCAATCTCAGTTCTTGTATGTATAAAGCAGTCCACTCCTTCTTTTTTGCACAGATGCAGAACTTCTTTTGCCAGTTCTTCATACTCATGTTCTGCCAGATCTTTTTCCCGTAAGATCAGTGCGTGGGGATGCAGCTTTATTACCTTTTCAAGCTGTCTCAGGAAATCTCCCTGCACAAGCAGACGGTTTGTGATCACAATGGTATGTTTATATTTATCACACATAAAGATAGTCATTTAAAACCGGCTGAAGGCCACCCTTTTCCATGTCCTGATACATGGAAGCAAAGGAACGGACATCATTGATCTCAAACTGCTCATCACCCACATCCGCATCTTCTTTTCCTTCATATTTTTCCTCATGATCGCCTATACCTGTAGATACACCTGCGGATACTTTTGTTGCACAGATCTTGGTAATACCATTTCTAAAAGCTGCGCTTTCCCTGCTGGATACGGTAATTCCGGCAAAAGGAAGAAACATCCTGTACGCACATAATACCTGGCAGAGTTCTTTTTCGCCCACATCCCGTGGGTTAATTTTATCATTATTTACAATCGGACGCAACCTTGGACAGCTTAACGAGAGCTCTGCATGAGGATATTTGCGGTTGATATAATAAACATGAAGGGCAGTTGCCAGTGCATCCTTTCTGAAATCGTCCAATCCCAGAAGTGCAGAGAAGCCTGCACCTCTCATTCCTCCCATCAGTGCACGTTCCTGAGAATCAAACCTGTATGGCCATACACGTTTATGTCCCATTAAATGCAGAGTTTCATATTTATCCGTATTGTAGGTTTCCTGAAAAACAGTTACATAATCCACACCACATTCATGCAGATATCTGTATTCATCCACATTGACCGGATAAATTTCAATTCCGATATTTTTGAAATATTTACGTGCGATCTTTACAGCTTCTCCAATATAAGTTACGTCTGAATATGACCTGCTTTCACCTGTAAGGAGCAGGATTTCTTCCATTCCTGTCTGAGCAATGATCTGCATCTCATGTTCGATTTCTTCAAAGGTCAGCTTTTTCCTGCGAATATTGTTATAGCAGTTAAATCCGCAGTAAATACAGTAATTCTGACAGTAATTTGCAATATAAATCGGAGTAAAAATATAAACTGTATTTCCAAAATGATTCTTTGTTATTTCCTCCGCCTTTCTTGCCATCTGTTCCAGATATGGCGCTGCCACAGGAGACAGAAATGCCTTGAAATCTTCTATGGTACAGGTTTCATGAGAAAGTGCCCTCTCAACATCAGCAGCTGTATAGGAATCATAATCATACTCATCCATGGCCTTTAACACTTTGTCTTTAATATCTGATTCTATCACCTGCATTCCATCCATATATTTCATATGGTCTGTACGGAAGGAAGGATCCTGCTCTAAACGGTGTTTTCTTTCCAGGGCTGCAGGCGGCAGCTTATCACTGTCAATAAAATATACCTGATTTTCTTCATTCATGACTGTATCTCCTCCTAACGTAAAAAGCCTGTCAGTGGGTCTGATGCACTTCCACCTCTTGAAAGCACTCTTCCCATGCCTGTAAGATATGCTTTTCTTCCAGCCTGGATTGCAAGCTTAAAGGCCTCTGCCATATCCGGTATATTTCCTGCAGTGGCAATGGCAGTGTTTGCCATGATCGCAGCTGCTCCCATTTCCATTGCTTCACATGCCTGAGAAGGTTTTCCTATTCCTGCATCTACAATAATCGGAAGATCAATCTCATCGATCAGTATCTGGATCATAGATTTTGTTGCAAGGCCTTTATTACTTCCGATTGGAGACGCAAGAGGCATTACAGCAGCTGCTCCTGCACTCTGCAGATCTCTTGCTACGTTCAGATCCGGATTCATATACGGCAATACTACAAAACCTTCGTTTGCAAGGATTTCTGTTGCTTTTATGGTCTCCTGATTATCCGGGAAAAGATACTTCGCATCACGCATGATCTCTACTTTTACAAAATTTCCGCATCCCATTGCTCTGCTCAGTCTTGCGATACGGACAGCTTCTTCTGCATTTCTTGCTCCTGATGTGTTAGGAAGCAGAGTTACTCCCTCGGGAATATAGTCCAGGATATTTTCACTCTCTTTTGTATTTGCACGGCGCAGTGCAAGGGTTATGATTTCTGCTCCTCCCTGCTCTACAGCAGCTTTTATCAGATTCAGATTATATTTTCCTGATCCCAGAATAAAACGACTTTTAAATTCTTTTCCACCTAATATCAGTTTATCTTCCATTTTTCTTCCTCGTTTCTTTAGTTTTCCATAATAAGCTGTATCACTTTGTTTGCTTCATGGGCAGCACAGACTGCCACTCGCGGAGCCATCAGACCTATTCCGTCTTCTATATCTGTACTCTGGTCACCACATACATAAAGGCGGTTCATCATACGATGGGTCTGTATCTCATTGGCATCTCCATATCCCGCCATCCCATTCCCGGACACCAGCGTTGTGTTCGGACACCGGGTGAGTATCTCCCGCACAAGCATAGCTTTCTGATCCGGTCTGTCAAAGGCCTCACAGACTATCGGAAATTCCATAAATAATTTCTCAATATTATCCGCTGTTACTTTTGTGCAATGTGACTCATAAGTAAGATAGGGGTTGATCTGATATAAAATCTCTGTCAATGCCTGTGTTTTTGGTTTTCCAATATGTGAGATCCCATACATCTGCCTGTTCAGATTCGTCACATCCACCACATCGTAATCTACCAGAAGCAGATGTCCCACTCCGCTTCTTGCAAGCATGACAGCAATATTAGATCCAAGCCCTCCAAGTCCTGCCACTGCAACCTTCGCATTTCGCAGTTTTTTCTGCATTTCCTTCGGAAATCTTGCGTCAAATGCCCTGTCCAGCTCTTCTTTTGAAATAAGCTGCTGCATTTCTTTCTGCATTTGTGTCATACATCAACCTCCGCCTACAAACCTCAGCACTTCAATTGAATCTTCTTCCTGTATAACGATATTTCCAAGCTGGTCTCTGGGGATAATCTCCAGATTTCGTTCCACAACAACCTTCTCCGGTTCAAATCCGGCTTTTTTCAGATATTCCAGAAGATTTTTTCCGGCAAGTGCTTTCTCTTCTCCATTGATCCTCACCATATATTAAGTCTCCTCTCTGACACCTTTTTTCACTGCTTGTTGCTTTTTGGCAAGTCAAGCGGATATTCGCAATCCGCTTTGCTACTTGCTCATAACCGAATAACTGCTCCGCAGTTTCGGTTAAAATAACAAAAAAGGCGCCGAATGATACAGTTTCAGTATCATTCGGCGCCTGTTTTATTCTGTGAAAAGTGGTGCCCCCAGTTCACATACAAACAGAGAGCACAGGCACAAAAACATTGCCTTACACGACATGTATTTCCCTACGTTGGCATTATCCAAATCAGGTTCCAGGTCAAGACTACAAAGTCTACTCTCAGCCCATCAATTTGAGCTCCCTATTCTTGAAATATAATATCGCATTTTCTTTTCTTTGTAAAGTATAATTTTCGTTACTGTTCACTGGTAACATCCCGCGAGGTGTTTTTTGTGAGCGAAGGTCACAGAAAACCCGAGACATACTGCGCGAATTTATGCGAGTAGCATAAACTCTGTGCATCGCGAAATAAGTCATTATAGGTATCAAACTTTTATCAACAAAAAACCCCAGAAACACAAGGTCTCTGAGGTCTTATATTCATTTTGTTGTCCCAAATGATTCTCTCTTTGATAACTATAATTATCGTTTAGAGAACTGTGGAGCTCTACGAGCTGCTTTGAGACCGTATTTCTTACGTTCTTTCATACGTGGATCACGAGTTAAGAATCCAGCAGCTTTCAGAACTGGTCTGTAGTCGTTGTCTGCCTGAAGAAGGGCTCTTGCAACACC
>CAKSAW010000057.1 GCA_934437695.1 uncultured Blautia sp.
CCACTGGTCTCATCATACATAATATGCGGACCTTCGATGGAGTTGTGATAACCACCGAGAAGTTTCTTGCCATAATAACTGTCCACATGGTTTTCTTCGTCTGCTTCCGGATAAATCGGATAACCAGTCTCTTCATCAATCTCGATTAAGAAAATACCTCCTGACCAGGAACCATAAACCATCCACATACGTCCGTCTTCATCATAAAAAACATCAGGATCAATACAGTTTGGCCAGTTATTATTATCATAAGCAGCCGCTGTATATGGTCTTGGATCAGTTCCCATCAATTCTTTTATATTGCTTTCTTTTACATCATGATAACTGTATCCTGAATAAAGGAAGGTATCCTCATAATGATAGGGTCCTTCAATATTATCAGCAGTTGCAAAACAGATATTGGATTTTATGTAGGAAGATGTGGTACAGAAATACATCACATATTTTCCCATTTTCTTATTGTAGATCACATCCGGAGCCCATACTGAATAGCCGCCTTCTTCATTCTTTCCCACATAGGTAAATGCCGCCGGATCACCCTCTTCTTCTCCGTCAAAAAGATTGTCAAACAGCTTGTTCTCTGCATTTACACCGGAAGAAAAACCGGTCCAGTTCTTCAGATCTGCAGATTTCGCAGACTCCATATGAGAGCCGAAAATATAATAAGTTCCATTATCTTTAATAACAGACGGATCATGTACGGAAACACCTGCTGAGAAACCGCCTTTTTTTATCCGGTTTTCGATGTCGTCCGTATCACCTGCTGATTCTCCTTCCGGTATTTCTTTACTGTCTGCCCCTTCATCCTGTGCCGCTTCCACATTCGTTGTTTCCGCCGCATATACAGTCTGTGTACCCAGAAGCATCATTCCTGCGAGTCCGAGGATTATTCCTAATTTTTTTCTCATACCCATTCTCCTGTTTCTTGATATCTCCAACTACTGTTTATTTGATCAGACTTTAACTCTCATACGAAAATACCGGTGCTCCTGTCTTTTCATCCCAGTGGATTTTCATCAGCATGGCATGGCGGTTTGGATTATACAACGGATTTCCTTCTATCTTTTCTTCAATCCTTGCATGATAAACCATAATCGGATTTCCCTCTTCATCTTCAGTGAATGAATTATGTCCGGGACCGTAAACTCCTCTGTCTGCATCCGTGCACAGAACCGGATAACGCTCTTTTGTCCAGGATTTCGGATCAAGAAGATCAGAATCCTCAGATGCTGACATCATTCCAACACAGTACGCAGCGCCTGTTTCAGATGCTGAATAGGTAAGGTAAATTTTACCGTTATGATGGATCACTGCAGGACCTTCATTTACCCAGAACCCAACTCTCTCCCAGTCATAATCTGGTGTTGTAAGCAATACCTGAACAGTTTTCAGTTTATATGGTGATTCCATTTCACCAATATAAAGATTTGAAATCTGTTTTCCCACGCCTACCTTCTCAGCCCATACATAATAATGTTTTCCTTTATTTTCAAACACTGTCGCATCCAGGGAAAAAGCTTCAAAAGAGAATTCATCCTCATCTGCACGTCCCATTTTCCCTTTCTCTGTCCAGGTTCCTGTAAGAGGGTCTGCATCTGCACATTCCAGCACATAGGGACGGATCGCCCAGACATCATCTTTATCCCCGCCGGCAAAATAGATATACCATTTACCCTCCAGATAATGCAGCTCCGGTGCCCAGATATGTTCACTCATGATCCCTTCAGGATGTTTCTTCCAGACTGTGATTTCCTCGGCATCCTTTAATCCTGCCAGAGTTTTACTCCTTCTCAGCACAATTCTGTCATAAGCAGGTACAGATGCCGTAAAATAATAATTTCCATCTGTGTGTCGGTATACATATGGATCTGCCCTCTGTAAGATCCATGGTTCATTATATTTAAGTTCTTCGCTCATTATTGTATCCCCCTTTTGATTCTGCAACCTTGCTTTTTATTTTAGTTTTATATAAAATACTTTTTATATATTTAAAAGTTTACCGTATTTTTTAGAAAATATCAACTATATTTTTTTCTTTTCATTGCACATTTTGTTCACATTCGTTATAATTTACCATAAATGCCGTTCGAGTGCGTTTGAAAAATGCTTTAATCTATACTATAAATTCAGAAAGGGAAATCCGTTATGTTGTATATTAAAAGTCTGGAACAGGCAGTCCCTGTTTTTAAGGCCCTTGGTTCCGAGCTCCGTATCCGGTTGATCCAGATTCTTCTTGAACATCAGGAAATGAATATGAACGAGCTGGCTTCCAGTCTGGGAATTACCAACGGTGCCCTGACCAGCCATGTAAAGAAACTGGAAGAAGCCGGAATCCTCGCAATCCTGCCGGAACATTCAGGTCACGGAAACCAGAAGGTCTGCCGCATTAATGTAGACAAAATCCTGGTAGATGTTGCTGCCAGCAATGAGAGCCCTGCAGAAAACAGTTATTCTATTGATATTCCGATTGGAAATTACTTTAATTATTCTGTCTATCCAACCTGTGGTCTTTCTACTACCGAGAACCTTATCGGTGAAGTTGACGATCCCCGTTATTTTGCTCATCCAAGCCATGTAGATGCTAAGATCTTATGGCTCGGACGCGGATTTATTGATTACCGTATCCCGAATATGCTTCCGCCCGGACAAAAAATCGACCGTCTGACATTATCATTTGAAATCAGTTCAGAAGCACCCGGAGTGAACAGTGACTGGCCTTCCGATATTTCATTTTTCCTGAACAATACGAAGATCGGAACATGGACCAGCCCAGGGGATTTCGGTGATGTTCACGGTATGTTTACTCCTGACTGGTGGTTTCCTAACTGGAACCAGTACGGTCTCCTGAAGATGCTGGTTATTGACCGACATGGTACCTTTATTGATGGTCTGAAGATTTCGGATATCAATACCCAGCAGCTTACCTTTACTGCCCAGGATGATATAATATTCCGTTTCCAGGTGGATGAACCATCCCAGAATATCGGTGGTCTGACACTCTTTGGCAGAGATTTCGGAAACTATAATCAGGATATCAACGTGAAGGTGCATTATACACCGAACATATAATTTAATTTATCAAAGCACAAATAACAAAAGCAGGGAATCCTTATTTTTTATCTGATTCCCTGCTTTTATTATTTTATTCCCCGTGCATCCAGACTCTCATCTGGTTTTCTCCACGGTTTCCCCATGTGTAATACGGCACTGCTGTCAGTGTTGCCAGTGTTCTCACAGGTGCAACTTCACTGTACAGAGAGTCTCCCACTGTTTCCAGCCTGCGCGCTTTAATCTTAAGCAGGACGCAGCCTTCCAGCAGGCCTTCTTTGCAAATTTCCTCTTCCATCTTTGCATCTTCAAAGATATGATAAGACTGAAGTAATCCCGGATTGTCTGTACCTTCGAAGCAATAAACGATTGGCCCGCGCATAAATGCTACGCAGCCGGCATCTTCTCTTACTTTGAGGTTTGCATATATTTTACGGATCTTCATTGGGAAAACCAGCTCTACTTCATCGGTTTCCCACACTCTCTTCAAAATCAGGTAGCCTTTTTCCACATCTGCAGTGATATCTTCCACTTTTCCATTTATACGCACCTGAACAGACCCCGGGCGTACCCATGATGGAATATGGATTCCCAGAATAGTTTCTTCCTCTGTTTTTCCGGTTACACGATAAGTCACTTTGCCGTTCCACGGATAATCGCTTTCCACAGTCACATCCATCTTGTCAAAGTGTGCTTCTGTACCTGCAGGGATATGGGAATAAACACCTTCTTTTGTCTCACTCCACAGATACCTGCCAAGAGACATCAGCAGACGGACTACATTCGGAGGACAGCATGCACAGGTATACCAGCCCGGGCGCTCCGGCAGAACATGTTTATGTCCGTATAATTTCCCGCTGACTCCCGGTTCCGTTTCCAGAGGATTTACATAGAAAAACCTCTTTCCGTCAAGCTGCATTCCGCTGATAATCCCATTGTAAAGGGCACGTTCCATCACATCCGCATAACGTCCATCCATTACATTATCCAACATTTTTCTTGCAAAAAATACCAGTCCGATAGATGCACAGGTTTCTGCATAAACGGTGTCATTCGGCAGATCATAATCAATAGTAAATGCCTCTCCGTCTACAGTGCTTCCAATGCCGCCTGTAATGTACATCCGCTTCTGCGTCATATTTTCCCAGAGATTGCAGCATGCCTGATAAAGTTTTTCATCTTTGTAAAGGGAAGCCAGCTCCGCCATGGCAGTATACATATAAACTGCACGGACGCTGTGTCCCACTGCTTCTTTCTGTTCATAGACAGTAGCATGTGCCTGATTGTATTCTCTGTTGTGCACATCCATATCAAAGTGAACCCAGCCTCTTTTTTGTTTTTCTTTAACAAAATAATCCGGATCTTTTCCACGCTGTTCAATGAAATATCTGGCCAGATTTCTGTAGTTTTCTTTTCCGGTTGCTTCATAAAGGCGCAGAAGTCCAAGCTCTATTTCCTGATGTCCGGGAATACCAGGTTCTTTTCCTTCTTCTGCCCCGAAACGCTTCTCAATATGCTCTGCCATACGCTCCATCACATGAAGCAGACGGTCTTTTCCTGTCACCTCATAGTAAGCTGCTGCTGCCTCCATCATATGTCCGGCACAGTATAATTCGTGACATTCCTGTAGATTCTGCCAACGATGTTCCGGCTCTTTGATCGTAAAAAATGTATTCAGATATCCGTCATCCTGCTGTGCTTTTTCAATGATCTCAATAACCTTATCTGCCCGTTCTTCCAGTTCAGCATCCGGGCGGACTTGCAGTGCATATGCCACACCTTCCAGCCATTTTGCAACATCACTGTCCTGGAATACCATTCCGTAAAATTCACCTTTCTCCAGTCCTGCTGCAATACGGAAATTTGCCAGTGCATGACTTTTTTCCACTCCCGGAATCTCATCGTTTAATATTTTTTCCTGGTAAGGAATAACTGTATTCATTACAAGTTCCTGGTATCCGTTCCAGAATTTGTCTGTTACTTTTACCTTGTTCAACAAACTGCATTTTAAACCATCTTTCATTTCTGTGCCTCCCATTTTGCCGGAAGATCCGGACATTTTTGTACCTTCTGTACAGCCCGCAGTTCTACAAAGCATCCGCAGAGTCTACACATCCCATTCATTAACCGGTCACAGGTACTGCATATGTTAAGTCTTTTTTCATAAATCTGCTGATCTACTTTCAGTTCCTCATCCATACGCTGAATATAGCGTGACAGATTCTCATAAAAGGCCTCTTCATTATCCTGTCCGGGCAGGCATTTCCTGCACACACGCAGCTTCCCGCTCATACCTTTATCTCCTTTTTACTCCCATTACAAATATTCACAGAAACTGCCCATTTTGCAAAAGACAATTTCTGTGAATTCTCTGACACTGTATTATCTTACTTCCAGATGAAGAACACTGCATTTAGGAATTGTAAATTTAATTCCCTCTGCTGTTTTTTCCACTTCGTTAAATTCTTTTACGCGAACCTGATCCGGTGTCTCGAAGGTATTCATTTCATGCATTTCACCATGTACGATCTCACCCTTCACTTCATTCACCTGATAATCTGTCAGAATAGTTCTGATCTCATAATCTTTATCAACAGACAGATTAGTCAGTGTGATATGTACAGCTCCGTCCTCTGCCACAGATACGGATTCTGTCAGGTTCGGTACCTGCCATTCTTCTTCCACACCGATAGTTTCTGTCTCAACAGAACTCTCTACAAGCATTGCATCCTGATGATATTTATACATATCAAATACATGATAGGTCGGAGTCAGAATCATATCTGCGCCGTCAGTAAGGATCACGGACTGGAGTACATTTACAATCTGAGCAAGGTTAGCCATTTTTACTCTGTCACTGTGTTTGTTAAAGATATTCAGAGTAATACCTGCAATCAGAGCATCTCTCATTGTGTTCTGCTGATACAGGAATCCTGGATTTGTACCAGGCTCTACTGTATACCATGCGCCCCACTCATCAACGATCATACCGATTTTTTTCTCAGGGTCATATTCGTCCATGATGTGTCCGTGACGTTCGATCAGAGTTTCCATGAACAGTGCTTTATTCAGACTCTTATACCATACCTTATCATCAAAATCTGTAGCACTTCCCTTAATCTCCCATCCTTCCGGATGCACATAATAATGAAGAGAAAGACCATCCATATTTCCATGAAGTTCTTTCAGACAATGATTATGTGTTGTCTTTAATACTTCGGAAGTCCACTCATAATCATCTACATTTGCACCGCAGCAGATCTTATGAATCGGATGATCCGGATGATAATTACGAACATAAGTCTGATAACGACGGTATTCATTTGCATAGAAATCAGGATTCATATTTCCACCGCATCCCCAGTTTTCGTTACCTACACCAAAGAAATCCAGTTTCCATGGTTTCTCATGTCCGTTTTTCTTACGGAGGTCAGCCATCGGAGAAACACCTTCGAATGTGATATATTCTACCCACTCAGACATTTCCTGAACAGTTCCGCTTCCCAGGTTGCCATTAACATAAGCTTCACAGCCAAGCTGTTCGCAGAGTTCAAAAAATTCATGTGTGCCAAAGCTGTTATCCTCTACCACACCACCCCAGTGTGTATTGATCATTTTCTTACGTGTTTCCTTTGGTCCGATACCGTCTTTCCAGTGGTATTCATCTGCGAAACATCCACCTGGCCAGCGAAGTACCGGAATCTTAATATGTTTCAGTGCTTCTACCACATCTGTACGCATTCCGTTTTTGTTCGGAATCGGAGAATCCTCCCCTACATAGATTCCTTCATAGATACATCTTCCCAGATGTTCTGAGAAATGTCCATAAATCTCTTTGTTGATTTTGCTCTGTTTTTTTGATGGATTGATTACAAGCTTAGTCATTTTTACCTCCGCAAGTTGTGATTTTTGGTTTTTATTTTACTTTAATCTAAAATAATATACTTTGTTTTGCATTTTCATTATACACAACTTCTGCATGATATTCAATATATTTTCTATAGTAATTTTACAGAAAATAAAAAGAGCCACAACAGATTTCATATCATCTGTTGTGACTCTCCAGAGCTTGTTTGAAAAATGCTTTCCGCAAGATGTGCGTTACAATTTGTGGGAATAATTTTTCAAACACACTCTAGAACCAGTCAGATTTTACAGTCCTACATTCCCGCTGTTCATCCCTTCTTTGCTGTCCTTATCAAGCGGTAGCCAGTCCAGGACTTTCTTAATATAACGGTTCCAGAAATCCCACTCATGTGCTCCCGGACCTTCCTCGTAGGTTACATCCACACCCAGTTTCTGCATGGTATCTCTGAATTTGCGGTT
>CAKSAW010000058.1 GCA_934437695.1 uncultured Blautia sp.
TACATATGATAGGAGTGTAAAGAAAAACTGGAGGATTTAAGATGAGTGACTTAGCTGCTACAAATTGTGGATGTGAGGACAGAGGCGGATGTACCTGCGGCTGTGGATGTGGATGCGGTAATAATAACAGCTGTGGATGCGACAATGGATGTAATAATAATGGATGTGGACTTTCCTGGGGAAATAATAATTCCTGCTGTAATATCCTCTGGATCATCATTCTTCTGTGTCTGTGCGGAAACAACGGATGCGGCAATGGATGTGGCAACAGCTGCGGTAACGGCGACAGCTGCTGGATCATTATCGTACTGCTTCTGCTGTGTGGAAACAACAGCTGCGGATGCTGACAATGATTGTCTGCAGGCAGAGGGATCACTCCCTCTGCCATTTTATTTTGCCCCGGATTTTGTATTCCGGTCAGTGGTCCGGTCCGGATCATGGCCCTGTTTTCTTTTCTTTTTTACACATTCCAGGTCTATTTCATACACAGCATTTCCATCTATGATCAGCTTTTCTTTCTTTTCCTCTGATTCTGAACCCATATCTTATTCTCCATTTCTTATATTTTATTTTACAGACCAGTTAACGGATTCTCTGATTTATTATATGTCAGAATCCTTCTCTCCGTCATATTCTGTTAATAAAAATCATAAAATGAAAGCAGATCTTATGAATGAAGAGCAGATTTTCCAGACTCCGCTGGACCAGATGGTCAGTTCAGACAGGGGACAGATGATAAAAGCTGCCATCCCTTATCTTCCGCCTAAGGGTCAGCAGATTTTCTCAATCTATGAAAAGGCAGTTGAATTCCTGAACACTGTCTCTGTTTTTGGGAGAACAGGTCCGGGCGCTGATCTGTGCGCCATGAGTGTGCCTGCCCAGGATCCTGCAGCTGCCATCAGCGATATCCGCAGTTTCTGTTATGGACCCAGCAGAGATAAATTAAACCAGATAGCAAATATGATGGCTATGATCCAGATGCTTCAGCTTCTGAATCAGCCGGCTGATGAAGAGAAGGAGGATTCCGATGAATGACGACTGGCGTAATAACCCAAAACTTGCAGGTATGGACCATTCCAAGCTTGATATGCTCCAGAATTTTGCTGCCCAGGGAAGCTCCAAAGGCGCAAATGAGATGCTGCCTTTTCTGATGAATGCTGCTGCCCAGGGAAAAAACAATGGCCTGAAGTTCAGTGCAGATGAAATATCTACAATCATTGAAGTTCTTAAGATGGGTAAATCTCCTGCAGAAGCCCAGAAACTTGATAAAGTAGTTAATCTTATGAAAATGATGCGATAAAATAAGAAGATAACTGTTTCGCAATTAAAGCAGGGGACTTACTTGATCCGGCAACAAAAAAAGAGTACATCCGACAGGATTACTGTTCTAATGTACTCTTTTATAATAAATATACTATTTAATATTAAATATACGTTTTAATATAAATTATCCGCCTGAATGCTTTTATTTTCCACATTTGCGCAGTCTGCTGCAGATAAGGGTCAGTGCCTGGGTGACAGCCTGGTCTCTGATACTGCTTCTGTCGCCTGTGAAATGGAATTCTTTTACAATTGTCTTTCCTGCACAGCAGCATCCCATAAATACGGTTCCCACAGGTGTTTCTTCTGTTCCGCCTCCCGGACCTGCCAGTCCTGTGACCGAAAGACACACATCTGTCCCTGCAGCCTTTGCTCCGCCTTTTGCCATCTGTCTGGCACATTTTGCTGAGACAGCACCTTCTTTTTTTAATGTTCCCTTCTTCACACCAAGGCATTTTCTTTTTGCACGGTTTGTATATGTGACATAGCCGCACATAAATACCTCGGAAGCTCCGGGTACATTTACAATACTTGCTGCTACTGCTCCGCCGGTACAGGACTCGGCAAGAGATAAGGTCATCTTCTTTTCTTTCAGAAGATCTACAACGGCTTCCTCAAGGTTTTTGTTTTCTGCTGTCATATTGTACGCTTCCCTTCCTGTTCATCATCTACAAAAATTTAATCCTGCATAGACAGAACGCTCTTATTCTGCCAGATATATGTGATCAGGGAAATAATGGTAAGTGCCACTGAGATCCAGATAAAGATCTGACCCAGAATATCAAATGCACCGCCCAGATCAAGAATAAGCAGGATGATCATGATCATCTGAGATACTGTTTTAAATTTACCCCAGTAGTTTGCTGCGATCACAATGCCATTCTCAGCTGCGATCAGACGGAATCCGCTGATGATAAATTCTCTTCCTATAATAATGATAACGATCCATGCCGGAAGTTTACCCATTTCAATAAGACAGATCATTGCAGAGCAGACAAGAAGCTTATCTGCAAGAGGATCCATAAATTTGCCGAAATTTGTGACCAGATTGTATTTTCTGGCGATCTTTCCGTCAAACCAGTCTGTAACGCTGGCTACAACAAAGATAGCAAGTGCTATATAACGATTAGAGTCACCGCCCAGGTCTGTAAGCATAAACAGTACAAGAAACGGAACAAGGATCATTCTGATAACTGTAAGTTTATTCGGTGTATTCATCTGCCAACTCTCCTATCAAATCATATTCCAGCGCACCTGTCACACGTACTTTTGCGAAATCTCCTGTCATCAGAAGTTCTCCTGTCTGTACGAAAATATAGCCGTCAACCTTTGGCGCATCTCCGTAGGTTCTGCCAATATACGCGCTCTCATCAGCAACTTTTCCTTCGATCATTACAAGAAGCTCCTGTCCGATACGGTCAGTTCCCTTATCATAAGAAATCTCCTGTTGAAGCTCCATGATCTCGTCACGTCTCTCTTCTTTTACTTCCTCAGGAACCTGATCAGGCATTGTTGCTGCCGGTGTATCCTCTTCCGGTGAGTAAGTAAATACTCCCAGACGGTCAAATTCCATCTCATCAACAAATCCCATCAGTTCTTCATGGTCTTCCTGTGTTTCTCCCGGGAAGCCTGAGATCAGTGTGGTACGGAGGACAATATCAGGAATCTCCCTGCGAAGCTTCTCAACGATTTCCACCAGCTCTGCCTGTGTAGTCCTTCTTCCCATTCTCTTTAAGATGCGGTCGCTTGCGTGCTGTATGGGAAGATCCAGATAATGACAGATTTTCTTCTCTTCTTTCATGGTCTGGATAAGTTCATCGTAGATCTCCTCCGGATAGCAGTAAAGCACACGGATCCAGCGGATACCTTTGATCTTACATAATTCCTTAAGAAGGATATGAAGAGATTTCTTTCCATATATATCTGTTCCATACACAGTTGTCTCCTGTGCAACAAGAATAAGCTCCTTAACTCCTTCTTCTGCCATCTCCTCTGCCTGTTCTATCAGGCGCTCCATAGGAACGCTTCGGAAGCTGCCCCGGAGTTTTGGTATAATACAGTAAGTACAGTGCTTATCGCAGCCTTCTGCAATCTTAAGATATCCGAAATGTCCGCCTGTTGTCAGCACTCGTTTTCCCAGCTTCTCAGGCAGATAATCTATATCCTTGAATTCCTGGAAATGCTCTCCCTCCATAGCCACATTGATGGCTTTGAGGATATCACCGTAGGAGGTTGTGCCAAGTACTGCATCCACTTCAGGCACTTCCTCTATGATCTCATTCTTGTAACGCTGTGCCATACATCCTGTAACAACAAGAACTTTACAGCTTCCGGATTTTTTGTACTCTGCCATCTCAAGGATGGTGTTTACACTCTCTTCTTTTGCGTCATTAATAAAGCAGCAGGTATTAACCACTATCGCCTCTGCCTGTGTCTCATCATCTACGATCTCGAATCCGCTGCCTGTAAGAAGCCCCAGCATTTCCTCTGAATCTACAAGGTTCTTGTCACAGCCTAATGATACGAATAATAATTTCATAAATTCTCCTATAGAGAATGTGCCTGAAAATATACTCCTGTAATTCTCAGACACATCCTTTCGTTCATCTATTGATTATTCTTCTGTTGTTTCCTCAACAGCTGCTTCAGCAGCTTCAGAAATCTCAGCTTCAGCCTGAACCTCAGCTGTCTCTTCTTCCTCGTTCTCTTCCGGAGCAAGGATCTTTACCTGTCCTTTGTAAAGCTCATCGATTGCAACAGAAAGAGGTTTTTTACCTGCTGCACCCTCTACCAGAGGTTTGGAGCCTGCGATAAGCTGGCGTGCGCGTTTACTTGCAGCAAGTACAAGGGAATAACGGCTGTTAAGGGACATTGTTGTATCGTCGTCCTCACTGTTTGCATTGATTGCTTCGATTAATTCTGTATAAGACGGATGTATCATGTATTTTCTCCTTTCTTTTAAGCGGTCGGACCGCATGGTTATCATTTCTGGAATGCTTTTGTCTGTTCCTGGATGTCTGCAATAAATTCTGTATTTCTGGATGCTCTGGAATGTTCGCTTACAATGATCTGATGAAGATGATCTACACATTCCTCTACTGTGTCATTGACAAGAATGTAGTCATACTGTCCCATGCCCTGTGCCTCTTCCCCTGCTCTTGCAAGTCTGTCAGCGATCACCTGTGCAGTCTCTGTTCCTCTGCCTGTAAGGCGGCGTTCCAGTTCCTCTACTGTAGGCGGGGTCACAAATACCAGAAGCGCTTCCGGTATCTTCTCTTTAATCTTCATTGCCCCTTGGATCTCAATCTCCAGGATCACATTTCTGCCTGCCTGAAGCTGTTCTTCAACGTAAGAACGTGGGGTTCCGTAATAGTTCTCCACATAACGGGCATATTCAAGTAATGCATCTTCCTGGATCAGTTTCTCAAATTCATCCCGTGTGCGGAAGAAATATTCTCTGCCGTCCTCCTCACCCGGACGGGGATTTCTGGTAGTTGCAGAGACAGATAATGCGTAATCATCATATTTCTCCATCAGGCGCTTCATTACTGTGCCTTTTCCTGCGCCGGAAAATCCGGAAACCACTACTAAAATTCCTTTATTCATGGATCTCTCCCTTATCTTCATTCTCATATATTTCTGCAAATCTCCGGGCTATGGTCTCCGGCTGAAGTGCGCTGAGCACCAGATGATCATCACTTGTGACGATCACTGCCTTTGTCTTTCTTCCCTGAGTTGCATCGATCAGTGATCTGCTGCCTTTTACGCTCTGCACCATACGTTTTATCGGTGCTGCATCCGGGCTGACCACTGCTACGATCTTCTGTGAATTGACTACATTTCCAAAACCAATATTAATAAGTCTTGCCACGTTTTCTCTTCCTTTATTCTACGTTCTGGATCTGTTCCCTGACTTTCTCGATCTCTGTTTTCAGATCAATGGCTATATTGGAAATCTCCAGGTCACTTGATTTGGATAAAATCGTGTTTGCTTCTCTGTTCATTTCCTGTGCCATGAAGTCAAGTTTGCGTCCGATGCCTTCTTTCTCTGTTGTCAGCATCTTCTTCATATTTTTGATATGGCTGTGAAGACGTACAGTCTCTTCGTCATTGCAGATCTTATCGGAGAACAGGATTACTTCTGCTGCGATTCTGTTGTCATCAATCTGTGTGTCTTCCAGAAGTTCTGAAACTTTCGCCTCCAGTTTGTTTCTGTAGGTATTGACTACTTCCGGTGAACGTTCTTCTACACGTAAGACTTTTTCTTCAAGGCTGTCCAGCTTTTCGATGAGGTCTTTCTCCAGGTTTTTGCCTTCCTGGGTCCGTGTATGGACGAATTTCTCGCATGCTTCACGGAGAGGTGGCTCCAGATAGCCCCAGAGTGCTTCTTCATCAACAGACTGTTCTTCCATGACAAGTACTTCCGGATAGCGTGACAGAGTGCTGACTTTGATATCGTAGTCAAGGTCAAAGTCCTGCTGCATCTGTTTCAGACAGGTGATGTATTCTGCTGCGAGTTCTCTGTTGTATTTGAGTGCTCCGTTGTTCAGTGTGTAGTCTTCGTATGTGATGTATACATCAACTTTGCCTCGCTGGATGTAGGTTTTCATCAGGTTTCTGACTGCTCCTTCCAGGAAGTTCAGTTTTCTGGGCATTTTGATGCTGAGGTCCAGATACCTGTGGTTGACAGATTTTAATTCGATGGTTATTTTTCTTTCATTGGTCACGACTTCTGCCCGGCCGAAACCAGTCATGCTTTTTATCATAGTTTTTCTCTCTTTGTCGGTCTTGTAGTGTCATTGTATATCAGATTCATTATTTCTAACGTTAGTCTGGTTTACATACAGATTTATTATAGTTCATTATGGGGGTGGAGTCAAATATTTTTTCGTTGATGAGAGTAGGAAATGTGTGGTATACTTTCTGAAGATATTTCGTTATTTTTTAAAGGAGTGTTTTTTATGGCTTTTGATGGGATTACGATCGCGGCTATGGTAAGGGAGCTGCATTTGAATCTGGATGGAGGGAGGTTTAATAAGATTGCGCAGCCGGAAGCGGATGAGTTGTTGATCACCGGGAAGGGGGCGAATGGGCAGTGCAGGCTGTTGCTTTCGGCCAGTGCTTCTCTTCCGTTGATTTATTTTACTTCTAAGAATAAGCCCAGTCCTATGACTGCGCCGAATTTTTGTATGTTGCTTCGTAAGCATATTGGCAGCGCCAGGATTTCGGATATCAGGCAGCCTGGGCTGGAGCGTGTGGTGATGTTTGAGCTGGAGCATCTGAATGAGCTGGGGGATCCTTGTAAGAAGGTTTTGATCATGGAGCTGATGGGTAAGCATAGCAATATTATTTTCTGTGATGATCAGAATATGATTCTTGACAGTATTAAGCATGTTTCTTCTCATATGAGTTCTGTGCGTGAGGTGCTTCCCGGAAGGGAGTATTTTATTCCGCAGACTCAGGATAAGCTGGATCCGCTGACCGTGAGTGAGGAGGAGTTCTGTGATGTTGTGTGCAGGAAGCCCTGTAATATTTCCAGGGCTGTTTACTCTTCTCTTACAGGGATCAGTCCGGTTGTTGCGGAGGAAATCTGTTTCAGGGCTTCGATTGACGGAAATGATGCTGCCCAGTCTCTGGATGAGACAGCCAGAACGCATCTGTATCATACTTTCCGCAGGCTGATGGATCAGGTTGTTGAGGGGGATTTTACTCCGAATATTGTTTACCG
>CAKSAW010000059.1 GCA_934437695.1 uncultured Blautia sp.
AGGAAAGGATCAGTTTCTGATATGGAATTCCTTCTCTCTCCAGGATTTCCATCTCACGTTTATGGCAGGTACTGATAATGATCTGTTTATTCTCTTTCTGCATCCATCTGAGGACCGCTGCAAGGCGTTCCTCATCATACATTCCAAATACATCATCCAATATTACCGGAAAACTTTCTTCCTGGCACAAAAGTTCACCTGCCGCCATGCGCAGGGAAAAATAAATCTGTTCCATTGTTCCACGGCTCAGACGTTCCAGACTGACAGTTCTGTCCCCCGTATTTACAGTCATATGAAAGTCCGGATCCATCAGCACATCCTGATATTTGCCTCCTGTGATCTCACTTAATATCTGAGAGGTACGTATCCGCAGCTTTCGTCCCACCTGATGATGGATATTTCCGGACAGCATCTCTATGGTTTCCATCGCTATATTCAAAGCCTGCACTTCCAGATCTTCAGATGCAGGCAGATATGAATTTTCTTCATATTCCCGATATTCTTCCTGAATATTCCGAAGCGCTGTTTCTTTCTCATCATAATCCTGCCTGAGACTTTCCCTGCTCCATTTGAGTTTCTCCTGTCTGGACATCCAACGGCTCTTCATCCGTATTCTCTTCTGAAATTCTCTGGCATACTTCATCTGCTGTTTTCCGCAAAAGCCCACCGTCACAGCAGCAGCAACAGCAACTATCAGACTCACTGCTATCTTATCTGCCATAACCGCAGATAAGACCAATCCAACGATCCCTGCCACAGCGGATGTCAGCATACCTGCTGCGTATCTGTTTCTCTTCGATCTTGCCTCTGCCAGTCTTTCATCCAGAAGAACAGCTCCGTTTTCTGCTCCCGGACGCATCCCCAATGAATCCTCTTTCTCATCGATCTGATCCAGCTTCCCCTTCAGCTCATTCAGCTCATTCACAACATAATCCATCTGTGCCTGAAGTTTCTGCTGTTCCTGCTCTGTTTCTTTCTGTTTCCTGTCTGTCTGAACCTGATATCCCTTTCTGGACATCTTAAGCATCTGCATGGCACGCCCAAGATCTATGGAACTGTCTCCTGCCCCCTGATAGGCTGCCATATAATTCTGTAATTCCCTGACCAGATCCTGACCTGTTACGCTCTTTAGCTGCGCAACAGAAACCGTATTATCATAAACTGCCTCACTGACATTTCCCAGTATTTTTTCAAGTCCCACAGCATCTATGTCTGCCAGTTCTTTTGTGTCCTCATTCAGCAATTCGCACGATGCATGGTCCTTCTGAAAATTTCTGGATAAACGATATCTGCAACCTTTACCTGTAAACCATATCGTACCACCGTATAACCCCGGATTTTCCCACGGCTCATAGGTACTGTAAGCATCATTTCTGGCCGCCTTTCCACGCATTCTTGCTAATCCAAAAAACATACTTTTGATAAATGTGTGAACCGTTGTCTTTCCGCTTTCATTTTCTCCATACAGAACATTGATCCCGGGAGAAAATTCCAGTGTCTTATCATGGATCTTTCCAAAGTTTTTGATATTTAACTGTCTGATAATCATATTCTGCCTGTCACCTGCTCGTCTCCAGCAGAGCCTGAAGACCATAATACAAAGCCTTCTCCTCCACTACATTTCTGTCCTTTTCAAGAAAATAACCGATATAGTCACCAATCAGCGTTCCACTATATTTTTTCTGAAGCGCCTCCAGATCATATGCAGGTCTGGATTCATCCAGAACTTCTGTCACATAGCCAAAAGACTTCAGCCTCTCAGGAAGCAGCAAAAGTTCCGGTGCCCTGGTTCCCCTGAGCACGATCCTGTAGATATTCATACGACCCTTAGTTGCCAGATCCGCTTTCAGCATATCCTCCAGAGATGCCTGCGTGGAATCCTCACGCAGCATCAGAAGGATCTGTTCGTAGGATCTGCAGGCAAAAGGAACAAAAGAGGTCTTAAGTCTTCCGTTTTCCAGATGTCCTTCTATGTATCCATGATCACCCAGATCATTTCTGTCAATAGGCTCCAGCGCACCTGCATAAGCCGCATTGTCTCTGATCAGTATCTGAGGCTTATGGATATGTCCCATTGCAATATAATCAAATCCCGAAGCTGCAACTGACCTGATATTTACAGGAATATGCTTTGCATCCCCTCCATGAGCCAGAAGAATATGCAGCCCTTCTCCTTCCACAGGACGTACTGCGTCATAAAGAGGTTTCTCTATTTCCTGATGCTCATAGCTTAATCCATATACATAAACATCCAGTTTCTCATCTTTAACACAGGTAAGCTGTTCATTTTTAAAAAATATCACGTTCTTTTCCCATTGAAAATCCCGGTAAAAAGAATCCGCTTTGATATAGTCATGGTTTCCTGCCATCAGATAGATCCTGGTGTCAGGAATAGTGGAAAACAGATAATTTACTTCTTTTAGCTCACGTAAAAGAGGCTGACGGTGGAATAAATCTCCTGCTATAAATAACAAATCCACCGGATTCTCGCGGATACCCGCAATAACCCGGCGGAAAGTTTCCCAGATTTCTTCCTCCCGCCTGCTGCTCCATGGGCAGCCCCTGTCCGGGACTGCTCCAAGGTGTACATCTGCAAGATGAATAAATCTCATGCCAATCTCTCTTTCTATACCAATTTTGATATCTGTAGATTACTCTGCAGTTTCACTGCTCTGCAATCCAAATATCGTCCAGATTATAAATCACAATTCTTAACAGTTCTTGGGAATGGAATTACGTCACGGATATTGCCCATGCCGGTAAGGTACATTACGCAACGTTCAAATCCAAGACCAAATCCTGAATGGCGTGTGGAACCATATTTACGAAGATCAAGATAGAAATCATAATCCTCTTTCTTAAGTCCCATCTCATCCATACGTTTCTCAAGTTTCTCAATATCATCCTCTCTCTGGCTTCCTCCGATGATCTCACCGATTCCAGGTACCAGACAGTCCATAGCTGCAACAGTCTTGTTATCCTCATTCATCTTCATATAGAATGCCTTGATCTCCTTCGGATAATCTGTTACAAATACTGGTTTCTTAAAGATCTCTTCTGTAAGATAGCGCTCATGCTCTGTCTGCAGATCGCATCCCCAGAATACTTTATAATCAAATTTGTCGTTATTCTTCTCCAGAAGTTCTACTGCTTCTGTGTAAGTAACATGACCGAATTCAGAGTTGATCACATGGTTCAGTCTGTCAAGAAGTCCCTTGTCAACAAAAGAATTAAAGAAATTCATTTCTTCCGGAGCATTCTCAAGTACATAACGGATCACATATTTCAGCATTGCTTCTGCCAGATCCATATTATCATTCAGATCAGCAAATGCGCACTCTGGCTCAATCATCCAGAACTCAGCCGCATGACGGGTAGTATTGGAATTCTCAGCACGGAATGTTGGTCCAAATGTATAAACATTACGGAATGCCTGTGCAAAAGTCTCGCAGTTTAACTGACCGCTTACTGTCAGATTTGTTTCTTTTCCAAAGAAATCCTGAGCGTAATCTACAGCACCTTTCTCATCTGTTGGAACATTATTCATATCAAGAGTAGTCACCTGGAACATCTCTCCTGCTCCCTCACAATCACTTCCTGTGATCAGTGGAGTATGAACATAGACAAATCCCTGTTCCTGGAAGAAACGATGGATCGCATAAGCACACAGAGAACGCACACGGAATACTGCCTGGAAAGTATTTGTTCTCGGGCGGAGATGTGTGATAGTTCTTAAGTATTCAAGACTGTGACGTTTTTTCTGAAGTGGATAATCCGGTGCGGAAGTACCCTCTACCATAACCTCTGCAGCCTGGATCTCAAATGGCTGTTTCGCCTGTGGAGTTGCTACCAGTGTACCTTTAACGATAATAGCTGCACCTACGTTTAATTTGCTGATCTCAGCAAAGTTCTCCATTGTATCGTGATAAACTACCTGAAGAGTCTCAAAAAAGCTTCCGTCATGAAGCACAATAAAACCAAAAGTCTTGGAATCACGTACACTTCGTACCCATCCGCCTACTGTAACCTCTTTATCCAGGTATTTCTCTCTCTCTTTGTAAATCTCTTTTACTGTTGTTAACTTCATATCTATGTTTCCTCTTTCTCCTCATCATTCTGGGTATTACGCAAAAAGACGAAACGCTGTCTTTCTGTCAACAGCTGTCTCGTCCTTTAGTATAGACTATTCCCTGATTTCACGCAAGGAGTAATCTGTTATTTCAATGGTATTTATTTCAATGACATTTCAATGCAATTTCAATGAATCAATACATTTTGCATAAATACGTTTGTAAGTCCTTGTCGTATAATGCAGCCCGTCATCTATGGTCCCGGTTCCGTAATGATCACTGGCAAAACTGTATCCTGTTGATTTCAGATAAGAATACATATCAATGTAATTATAAGCTGAGGACAGATTTGCCTTCATATAATCATTGAAGGATCTGACTGCTGCCTCACTTCTGTCAGCTTTTCCTGCATTCGGAAGCATCAGACGGTTCAGCGGATTTACAGACATAAAATACAGTTCACATCCTCTGCTGTTAAGCTGTGGTGCGATCCAGTTATAATATTCCACATAACTTTTATATTTAGACAGATCATTTACACCGAAATTAAAAATCACTGCTGTTTTCTTTGCAAGAATGCTGTTTGAATCATGCTGCACTATAGAATAAAGCTGTGCCCATCCTGTAGTGGCAAACCAATCCAGTCCCTTTCCTGCAGAGCAGACAAATTTTACATTTTTTATTGCTGATCCACCCATTCCCTTCAGAACATTTTCCATAAATTCTGTACGGGAATCGCCAACAAAAATCACCTGTTTATATTTGTAAATGTCTACCTGCGGAAGCTGCTCCTCTGCGAGATCATTTTCCGTTGTTCTGTTAAATACCACTGCATAGAGATCAGTATTTCCGTTTACTGTGATTTTTTCCTCTGCCTCATATTCCGGAGCGACACTCTGCATCGGTTTTGTGGACCATCCCATAAAAGTATAGCCCTCTGCATTTTTTACACCAGGAAGAGAATAGGATGTTCCCTTTGCCAAAGTTGTTTTCTGCCAGACACTGCCGTCATACCTGCGCAATGTGAGCAGCACTGCCTTCTTCTGCACAGCATAAAGATTTATATCCCTGTTTACCGTACACTTCGCCTTCGCTGTTGCCTTCTCAGAATTCTTCTTGCTAGACCATCCAAGATTGACATAGCCTGTTCTTGCCGGTACTTTTGCAAAAGTAACAACTGTACCTTCCTCAACTGTCTGGGTCAGCTTTTTATAAGCAGAATTACTACTTCCATTTCCCAGATAATAAGTTATGGTGTAATAATTACTTTTTCTTCTTACAGCATAAAATGTTGTAGATTTAGCAACCTTAACGCTTGCCCCTTCCTCATATTCTGCTGTATCATTGCCCTTTACAGTTGTCCATCCCAGATTTGTATAACCCTTTACCTTTGGCACTGCCGGTAATGTGACCATCTGTTTTTTTGCGGCATACATAGTAAGTGATGTATAAGTTTTGCTGGTACTTGTTCCATTGTTGTTATTAAAAGTAATCGTATAGGGCAGCTTCTTGTATACTGCATAAAGATCCAATGATGATGATACCGTTACTTTCTGATTCACCTTATAAGAAGCCTTTGAAGCCTTTTTGCTCTTTGCCCATCCCAGTGCCTGGTATCCATTCTTAACAGGTACCTGCGGCATTGTAACAGTAAGTCCCTTTCCAATCCTCTGGTTAAGTCCGGAAAATTTACTGTTAGTTGCCCCTGTATTAGTCATAAAGTTTACCTGAAGCGCAGTACGGCGCACAATATAAAAATCTGTGTCAGCTGTCACTGTGAATTCAGAATTCAATTCATACTTTACATCTGAACTTTTCTTTGTATCTGTCCATCCGTAATTAATATATTTACTGGAAGGCATATCCGGAAGCATAATTTTTTTTGTCTCATATACCTTCAGAACACCATTGGAAAATACACCTGTTCCCGAATTATTATAGAGAGAAACTGTGCATTTCTTTGGCATATAAAAATTCAATATACCATCTTTAATGAACATATTCCAACTCTCACCCTTCTTCAGGGTAAGGATATCTCCACCCTTAAGAGTGATGGCATCTCCGATTTTTTCATCTTTCTCCAGTTTCCACATATCCGGTGCCTCTGCATCCGGAACATTAGGCAGAAGCAGCGTGTCATTCCATGCCATTACTGTCCTCAGATGTTCGCATTCATTTCCCTCTCCATCTACAAAGCGGAGCATTATTTCTTTTTCCGGATTAATTGTCGGTGTTGGAGATGGTATTGGTGATGGTGTAACCGAAGGTGTCGGTGTGACTGAAGGCGTCGGTGTGACTGAAGGCGTCGGTATTTCTGTCAGCGCGGGAGAGGGCGTTGGTGTGCCATCCGGTATCAGAGTCACTGTTGGTGTAGGTGTTGTTTCAGGTTCAGAAGCTGCCGGAAGCTCCTTCTCTGTATCGGATATACAGGAATCTTCTTCCCCGGAACTGAAAATCTCTTCAAAGCTTTCCGGAGATCCGAACTCTTCCGCCTGTATCGGAACTGCCGCAGCAATCATTGCTGCAGCCAGAAGCACACTGGCAAAACGCCTTCCTCTTTTGTGTCTTTTTCTATACATATGTACCTCCCTTTTGCAAAAACGTCCCGCCATAAAATATGCGGGACGTTCTCTATATATTCCCAATCATTCAGAATCACAGCCAGGCTGCTCATAATCAAATGAATGCAGTCCGACCACTGTTTATCATACAGATAATACCATAT
>CAKSAW010000060.1 GCA_934437695.1 uncultured Blautia sp.
CGTATGGCTGTCAGAACTTTTTTGTTTTATAAGGTTAATTAAAGATGGATTTTGGTTCCGGTTTTTCCCTGGATACCGTCTTTGGCCTTTTCCAGTAAAGTGATCATGGCAGTTCTACCTTCTTTGGAACTTGCAAAATCAACGGCAGCCTGAACTTTCGGGAGCATGGAACCAGGGGCAAATTGTCCCTCGTTGATATATTTCTTAGCGTCATCTACAGACAGGTCATCCAGCCATTCTTCGTTTTCTTTACCGAAGTTTACAGCAACCTTCTCCACTGCTGTAAGAATGATAAGCATATCTGCATCCAGTTCCTTGGCCAGAAGACAGCTTGCAAAATCCTTATCAATAACAGCTGATGCACCCTTAAGATGATGTCCGTTAAGAGCAACAGGAATTCCGCCGCCTCCGCAGCAGATAAC
Source organism: uncultured Blautia sp. (assembly GCA_934437695.1). Lineage (GTDB taxonomy): Bacteria > Bacillota > Clostridia > Lachnospirales > Lachnospiraceae > Blautia_A. The sequence continues at coordinate 423 of CAKSAW010000060.1, forward strand.
GATTTTGTTTGCATCTACAAGACTGTTGATCGCATCCTGTTCAACGATCTCAACAGGTTTCGGTGATGCAACTACACGGCGGTAGCCACGTCCTGCGTCTTCCTTCATGATATGTCCGTAAGCTTTTGCCTGGTGATCAGCCTCCTCTTTTGTGAGGAATTTTCCAATCGGCTTGGATGGATTTTCGAAAGCAGGATCATTTGGATCAACACGTACCTGAGTCACAACAGTTACAACAGGTGTGCGGACAAATCCACGGATACGCAGTTCTTCTCTCAAAGCATTCTGTAAGTCATATCCGATATAAGCCTGGCTCATGGCAACACAGACGGAGAGAGGAGTGTTTGGCTGATTCTCATCTTCTCTGGAAAGAGCAGACATGGCATTGTTGATCATACCGACCTGAGGACCATTGCCGTGTACAACTACGACCTGATGACCTTCTTCGATCAGATCACACAATGCTTTTGCAGTAGTTTTTACAGCTACCATCTGTTCCGGGAGAGTGTTTCCCAGAGCATTTCCGCCGAGAGCGATAACAATTCTTTTTCTTGTAAACATTTGTAAAAACCTCCTGATTAAGGGCAAAGAGGGCCGCCGCAATAAACATTGTGTGCTTTCTGCGACAGCCCCGCCTGCTATATAAACATCAAATTCAATTTCAATTATTTCATGATTCTTGGAGCTGCTTTAACTTCAAGTTTCTTAAGGACATCCTGTGGTTTTTCGAACTTGGAAAGCATAATCATAGCAGCGATGATATATGGTTTGAAGCTTGCTTCTTTGTATAACGGAATTCTGTAACGATCGAATACAGAAGCGTCAACTTCACCTGTTTCGCAGCTTACACCTGTGATGTCAGCCGGCAGACAGTGCAGATAGAGAGCCTTTCCGTCTTTTGTTGTTTTCATAAGTTCTTCTGTACAAGCCCAGTCTTTATGCTGTGCGTTCTGTGCAAGAAGTTCTTTCTCTAATTTATCGATTCCGTCGAAGTCACCCTCTGCATAAAGGTTTGTACGTTTTTCCATAGCTGCGAATGGAGCCCAGCTCTTAGGATATACGATATCAGCATCCTTGAAAGCTTCAGCCATATCGTTTGTCTTTGTGAAAGTACCGCCATTAGCTGCTGCGTTCTTCTTGGCAATTTCTTCAACTTCCGGCATTACATCATATCCTTCCGGATGAGCAAGAACAACGTCCATACCGAAACGTGTCATCAGACCGATAACACCCTGCGGAACGGAGAGCGGTTTACCATAAGATGGGGAATAAGCCCATGTCATAGCGATCTTTTTGCCTTTCAGATTCTCAACACCGCCAAATTCATGGATGATGTGAAGCATATCTGCCATACACTGTGTCGGATGGTCAACATCACACTGAAGGTTTACGAGAGTAGGTCTCTGCTCCAGAATGCCATCATTGTTTCCTTCTGTAACAGCTTCCATAAATTCTTTCTGGTAAGCATGTCCTTTTCCGATATACATATCATCACGGATACCAATTACATCAGCCATGAAAGATACCATGTTTGCTGTTTCACGAACAGTTTCGCCGTGAGCGATCTGAGATTTCTTTTCGTCCAGATCCTGTACTTCAAGACCAAGAAGGTTACATGCGGAAGCAAAGGAGAAACGTGTACGTGTGGAGTTGTCACGGAAGATGGAGATTCCAAGGCCACTCTCAAATACTTTTGTGGAGATGTTGTTCTCTCTCATGAAACGAAGAGCATCAGCAACTGTGAAAACAGCTTCCAGTTCTTCATCTGTTTTGTCCCATGTCCAGAAAAAGTCATTGTTGTACATTTCTTTGAAGTTTAAGCTGTTTAATTTATCGATGTAATCCTGTAATGTTTTCATAAAATAAATACCTGCTATGCTTTGATAGCTTATCCTTTCCTAATATGAAATAATTGAATCTCTGCGTTTCGCAGAACACCGGTTATCCGGCTGTATCTGTTTATCTTATGTCCCTGCCTGTTACAGCAGGGATTCTGTCCGGACACATATTAAGCCTTTGGGATTATAGGAAATCCGTCGCTTAAAGAAATTTAAAAGTTTATTTATTATTTGCAGTATGCAGTTGGAAGAGCAGCGTATACTGCAGCACATCTTACAAGGTCGATCTTCCATGTTTTCTCGTTCGGAGCATGAGCCTGTGCTTCTGCGCCAGGTCCGAATCCGATACAAGGAATATTGTTACGTCCCATGATAGTTACGCCGTTAGTAGAGAATGTCCATTTGTCTGTAAGCGGACGAGCTTTTCTCATTTCTTCTGTCTCAGCGTTTCCAAGACGTTCTTCTCCGTACAGTCCTTTGTAAGCTTCCTCAAGAGCAGCTGTTACTTTGTGGTCTTTCGGGATTACCCATGTCGGGAAGTAGCATTCGATCGGATATACAAGGTCTGTGTAGGATGGACGGCTGTATTCATACATGGATACTGTTACGTCATCACCATATTTCTGTACTGCAGGAAGAGCACGGATCTCATCCAGACAGCTTTCCCATGTTTCGCCTGCTGTCATACGACGGTCAAGAGATACAGCACAGGAGTCAGCTACTGCACAGCGGCTTGGAGATGTGAAGAAGATCTCAGAAGTAGTAACTGTACCACGTCCAAGGAAGCGTGCTTCTTCCCATTCCGGATTATATTTCTCATCAAGCATTTTTACAAGACCTTTGATCTCTGTTGTATCAGCTGCATCATTTTCGTTTAATGCACGGATATCCTGGAGAATGTCAGCCATTTTATAAATAGCATTGTCACCACGTTCCGGAGCAGAACCGTGGCAGGAAACACCTTTTACGTCTACACGGATTTCCATACGTCCACGCTGTCCTCTGTAGATACCGCCGTCTGTAGGCTCTGTGGAAACAACGAATTCAGGACGTACACCGTCTTCGTGGATAATATACTGCCAGCAAAGACCGTCACAGTCTTCTTCCTGTACAGTACCTGTAACCAGTACCTGATATTTGTCATTTAAAAGACCCAGGTCTTTCATAATCTTGGCACCATATACTGCAGATACGATACCGCCCATCTGGTCAGATGTTCCACGTCCGCCGATTTCTTCGTCAGATTCGAAACCTTCATATGGATCAAATTCCCAGTTGTTGATGTTACCGATACCTACTGTATCGATGTGAGCATCAAAGCCGATCAGAGTTTTTCCTGTTCCCATGTATCCGAGAACATTTCCCATTGGATCGATCTCAACTTTGTTGAATCCCACTTTTTCCATTTCTTCTTTGATTCTCATGATATGTCCTTTTTCACCGCAGCTTTCGCCAGGGATGCGAACCAGGTCGCGAAGGAATTTGGTCATATCATCTTTGTAACCCATTGCAGCTTCATTGATTTTTGCGTAATCCATTTTTTATCCTCCCAATATTGTGTATATAGTTATTAATTTTTATTTACTTAAAGATTCATCTGTTCCGTATAATCCGTCCCACACGATCTCACGGTAGCGGACAGGATCTGTGTCACCTTCTGTGGAAAGGACAAGTACTACGGAGTTCTCATCCAGCTTCAGAGCTTCTTTTAAATCTTTTGCATCTTCATCATGGAGAGCAGTGTAGCAAAGACCAAGCGGTACAGAACCGGATTCACCGGAAACAACATGTGGATCGTTTTCCAGAGGGTTTGCATAAATACGGGTTGCTTTTGCACTCATCCAGTCAGGGCAGGAGGCGAAGACATCTACATGATTCTTCAGGATATCCCATCCGATCGTGTTTCCTTCGCCGCATGCAAGACCGGCCATGATTGTCTGAAGATCACCTGTAACATTTACCAGATCACCTGTTTTTGCAACAGCAGAGCGGTACAGACAGTCAGCTGCACTTGCTTCACAGACAGCCATAACAGGCGGATTATCTTTATATTTATGAGCAAAATAACCAACTACAGCGCCTGCCAGAGAACCAACACCTGCCTGAACGAATACGTGTGTCGGACGATCAACACCCATTTCCTTTAACTGCTGGTCAGCTTCGAGGACCAGTGTTCCGTATCCCTGCATGATCCAGGAAGGAATCTCTTCATATCCGTCCCATGCTGTATCCTGAACAATAATGCCGTGCTCTGTTTTTGCAGCTTCTGCAGCAGCCATTCTTACGCAATCATCATAATTGACTTCTTCGATGGTAACAGTAGCACCTTCTTTGGCAATATTGTCAAAACGTGTTTTTGTTGTTCCTTTAGGCATTCTTACAACTGCTTTCTGTCCAAGGCGTTTAGCTGCCCATGCAACTCCGCGTCCGTGGTTTCCGTCTGTGGCAGTAAAGAATGTTGCCTGTCCGAATTCCTCTCTTAATTTATCGGAAGAGAGAACATTGTATGGCAGCTCGCTGATATCACGTCCAAGTTCTTTTGCGATATAGCGGCCCATTGCATAAGAACCTCCAAGTACTTTGAAAGCATTTAAGCCAAAGCGATAGGATTCATCCTTACAGAAAATATTTTTTACTCCTAAATATTTCGCAAGGGATGAGAGGTTCTGAAGAGGTGTCACACTATACTGTGGAAAACTCTTATGAAACTCATTTGCTTTCTTTACATTTTCTTCGGACATCAGTTCCAGATGTTTGTCATCTGATTTCGGAACCTGATTTACAGTCCATTTTAATCCTTCTGTCATAAAATGACCTCCCTTAAAATTATCATTTGGTTTCCTAAACTTTATGGTTCTATCATACCATATTTTTTGAAAAAATCAATAGAAAATACAAAATTTTTTAGGTTTTTCAAAAAAAAGTTAGGTACAATAATATGTACTGCCAGTTCCATTGATAAATGAGCCAAAATGTGGTATTATTAATAATAGTGTGCATCTTTTTTTCCGGTTATACAGCGACTTTTTGCCTGATGATCGTTATACCGGGAAAATAACAGGATAAACGAAAATACAGCATTTATAAACAATGTTATAAGATACGGGAGAGGAGAGAATACCATGGCAGTATTTCATGCGTTTAAAGCATTACGTCCGGTAAGGGAAAAGGCAGCGGCAGTGGCTGCGCTTCCATATGATGTGGTAAACAGAGAGGAGGCAAAGGCGATCGGAGATGAGAATCCTTTATCTTTTCTGCATGTTGACAGACCGGAGATGGATCTGGAACCTCAGATAGATCTGTATGATGAGAGAGTATATGCCAGAGCCAGGGAAAATCTCATTAATATGGAAAGAAACGGCATTCTTGTTCAGGATGAAAAGCCCTGTTACTATATATATGAGCTTGTGAGAAGGGGGAAAACACAGACTGGTATCGTGGGCTGCAGTTCTATTGATGATTACATGAATGGTGTGGTGAAAAAGCACGAGCTTACAAGAGAGGATAAGGAGCAGGACAGGATCCGTCATGTGGATTCCTGCAATGCAAACACAGGCCCTATTTTTCTTGCATGCAGATATCCGGAAACTTTGCTTGAGCTGATGAATGACTGGAAGGAAAATCATGAAGCAGCATATGATTTTACAGAGGAAGACCAGATTACACACAGGGTATGGGTGATCGATGATGCAGAGACAGTTTCTGAAATAAGCAGAGAGTTTGCTCATATTGATTCTCTTTATATTGCAGACGGACATCATCGTGCAGCTTCTGCTGTAAAGGTAGGATTAAAGAGAAGAGAACAGAACCCCGGATATACAGGAGAAGAGGAGTTTAATTATTTCTTATCTGTTGTATTTCCTTATGATCAGCTCCGTATCCTTCCTTATAACAGAGTTGTAAGAGATTTAAACGGTCTGACTGTAAAGGCATTTCTTGGTGCAATGAAGTTTAATTTTGAACTGATGCTTATGCCGGGATTTCCGTGTAAGCCTGTAGAGAAGCACTGTATGGGAATGTATGTGGACGGACAGTGGTATCATCTGAAAGCATGGCCGGATATTTATGAGAAGAAAGACGTTGTGGGACAGCTTGATGTTTCTGTTCTTCAGGAAAAAGTATTAGGCCCGATCCTCGGAATCGAAGATCCGCGTACTGATCAGAGGATCTCATTTGTAGGTGGAAACCACAAGGCAGCAGAACTGGCGGAAATTGCAGATAAGACAGGCGGTGTTGCTTTTGTTATGTATCCGACATCTATGGAGGATCTGATGAAGATCGCAGATGAAAGCAAATTAATGCCTCCGAAATCAACCTGGTTCGAGCCGAAACTTCGAAGCGGATTGTTTGTACATAAATTGTAAATATTATGTACTCGTTTTAATCGGTTTATCTGTATATGTCATAATGCCGATATGCACGAAAACAATAATAAAGCCCTCAGTATTGCAAGTATTGCAGTACCGAGGGCTTATTCTTACAAAAAAAGAGTCTCCGAAAACTCGGAAACTCTTGAATTTACTGTGTTTAGTCG